>JBAWXY010000018.1:0-24348 GCA_037143835.1 Bacteroidota bacterium | reverse complement strand
GCACCTATTTCAAGATCAATCTCAACATCAGCTATTTTCTTCCTGATCTCTTCAAGTTTCTGTTCCTGCAGGACCTTTTTGTAATCATAAGGAATAACCTTGATAAACATCGGAAGATATTTGTTAAGATCATCGAGAATCATCTTTGCCTTTTTGCTCTGGGTAAATTGATAATGGCGCAAAATGAGCTCAGTAAGTTCATTCGCATCGCCATAGTCTTCAACGAGTGATAACTCCACCATTCCCATATTGCAGTAATAATCAAAATCCCCGTTTTCATTCAGAACATATGCAATGCCTCCACTCATCCCGGCTGCAAAGTTGCTTCCGGTAGTGCCCAGTACAACCACACGTCCTCCTGTCATATATTCACAGCAATGGTTACCAACCCCCTCAACAACTGCATCGGCACCGCTGTTTCGCACTCCGAATCGCTCACCGGCAACACCTGAGATATATATTTCGCCTCTTGTTGCTCCATAAAGAACAGTATTACCGATGATTATGTTCTTATCAGGTTCAAAGGTAGAACCGGCAGGAGGGACAACGATGATTCTTCCTCCGGAGAGCCCTTTGCCAAGATAATCATTTGAATCACCTTCAAGATAAAGTTCCACTCCAGGAGTAAGGAAAGCACCAAAGCTCTGACCTGCCGATCCGCTAAACCTGCATCTGATTGTTCCGTCAGGTAGCCCTGCTGAACCATACAGCGATGCAATCTTACCTGAGAGCATGGCTCCGGTAGTTCTGTCAGTATTGTGGATAGGCCTTTGGATTACGATTGGTTGTTTATCCGAAATGGCTTTTTCAGACTCTGCAATCAACTCTCTGTCAAGAACATGCTCTATTTTATGATCCTGTATATCAACACAATGCATCGCATTTTCTGCTGATTCCTTCGGTAAGGCGATCAACCCGCTAAGATCAAGATTTCTGATCTTCCAGTGATCAACTTCAGGGTTTCTTTCCAGAAGATCAAACCGGCCAATGATATCATCCATCTTTCTATACCCCAATTCAGCCAGGTATTCACGTACTTCTTCTGCTAAAAATCTGAAAAAAGTCACTAGGTTATCGGCTTTTCCATGAAACCGTTTTCTGAGTTCGGGATTCTGGGTAGCCACTCCGACAGGACAGGTATTGAGATGGCATTTGCGCATCATTACACAGCCCAGGACGATGAGAGCACTTGTTGAAAACCCGAATTCCTCAGCTCCCATTAATGCTGTCATTATCACATCCTTTCCGCTCTTCAATTGGCCATCAGCCTGGAGGATCACTTTCCTGCGCAGGTTATTCATTACAAGAGTTTGTTGTGATTCTGCAAGACCCAGCTCAAGTGGCAAACCGGCATGTTTAATTGATGACGATGGGCTGGCTCCCGTTCCACCTTCATAACCACTAATCGTGATAAGGTCGGCACC
Source organism: Bacteroidota bacterium (assembly GCA_037143835.1). Taxonomy (GTDB): domain Bacteria; phylum Bacteroidota; class Bacteroidia; order Bacteroidales; family VadinHA17; genus LD21. The sequence continues at coordinate 22,924 of JBAWXY010000018.1, read as the reverse complement.
AGCTTTTGTAACACCTGCGGCTATTGTTCCAACTCCACTCTCAGAAACCAGTTTCACACTGATCTTTGCTTTAGGATTGACATTCTTCAGGTCGAAGATAAGTTGCGAAAGATCTTCAATAGAATAGATATCATGGTGTGGTGGTGGAGAGATAAGCGTAATACCTGGTATTGAATATCTTGTTTTGGCAATAATCTTATCAACCTTATGTCCGGGTAGCTGTCCGCCCTCTCCGGGTTTTGCTCCCTGGGCAATTTTAATCTGTATCTCATCTGCATTAACAAGGTATTCGGTTGTTACTCCAAAACGACCGCTTGCTACCTGCTTGATGGCACTTCTTACACTGTCGCCGTTTTCGAGTGGTTTGAACCGTACCGGATCCTCGCCACCTTCGCCGGTGTTGCTACGGCCACCAATGCGGTTCATAGCTATAGCGAGTGTCTCATGAGCTTCACGGCTTATGGAACCATAAGACATCGCCCCGGTAACAAACCGCTTCATAATCCGCTCAATGGGTTCAACCTCCTCAAGAGGAATCGGGTTATTTTTCATTCTTAACAATCCCCTTATGAATCCGGGGCTTGCAGTATCGTCATTTACCCGCTTGCTGTATTCTTTGAACTTATTGTAATCACCTGTTTTAGTGCTCCATTGAAGCAATGAAATGGTTTCCGGGTTCCATGCATGATGTTCTCCGTATTTTCGGTAAGAATAGATTCCTTCGGTAAATATTTCGGATTGTTGTTCCTCAATAAAAGCTTTCCTGTGTGGGATCAGAACCTCCTCGGCTATCTCGCTTATTCCGATACCACCAATCCTTGAAATTGTACCGGTAAAATATTTATTAATTACATCAGAGTGAATGCCGACTGCTTCGAATATCTGGGATGACCGGTAACTCCTGAGTGTACTGATCCCCATTTTTGACATTATCTTAAGTAGTCCCTTATTGACGGCATGGACATAGTTCTCTTCTGCTTTCTGATAATCGAGCTGGATTGCCTTATCTTTCACAAGTTTGTCAATGATAGCAAAGCACATATAGGGATTAATGATGCTTGCTCCATAGCCGAAAAGTAGGGCAAAATGCATTACTTCACGCGGTTCTGCTGACTCTACAACAATATCGATCTGCATCCTTTTGCGTTTTTTAATCAGGTGGTGATGCACGGCAGATACAGCCAGTAAAGATGGTATTGGTGCAATGTTTTCATTTATACCGCGATCGGAAAGGATGATATAATTTTTCCCTTCATCAACAGCTTTCTCTGCATCAATACATAATTGTTCCACAGCGCTTTGCAATCCTTCAGCGCCTTTCCGTGCATCAAAATGCAATAACAGGTTTGCAGCTGAAAATCCTTTATATCTTAAGTTTTTAACTACCTGGAAGTAGGTATTGGATATAACAGGATTTCTGAACCGCACCATTTTAACATGATCGGGTGATGTTTCAAGAAGATTCTGTTGCAACGAACCCAGATAACCTGACAGAGTCATTACAAGCTCCTCCCTGATAGGATCGATTGGGGGGTTTGTCACCTGAGCAAACAACTGCTTGAAATAGTTAAACAATCTGTAGTGCTTTCTTGATAGAACAGCAACAGGTACGTCGTTACCCATTGAACCAATAGGCTCTTTTCCTGTTGCGGCCATCTCCCTGATAATCCTGTCAGTTTCCTCCATTGAGTAATTGAAGGAAGTTATATATTTATTATACTGATCTCCCATTTCAGGTGTCTCCTGGTGACCTGTTTCAATTTCTTCGAGGTTAACCATGTTCTGCTGAATCCATTGTCCGTATGGAAATTCTCCGGCCAGTTTGGCTTTAAGCTCCTCATCATAAAAAATCTTGCCGGCTTTGGTATCAACAAGGAGCATTTTTCCAGGTTTCAACCGTCCTTTTTCCCTTATCTCTTCCGGGGCAAATGTCTGCACACCGGCTTCTGATCCCATAACAATCAGGTCATTTGTTGTAATGACATACCTCGATGGCCTGAGACCGTTCCTGTCGAGCATTCCACCAATATAACGTCCATCAGAAAAAATAAGTGAGGCAGGGCCGTCCCATGGTTCCAAAAAGGTTGAATGATAATGATAGAAAGCCCTTAGTTCGGTGGAGATGGGATTCTTTGCATTTATTGATTCGGGAATAAGAACCGACATTGCATAGGGAAGTGATTTCCCGCTCATTATAAGAAATTCCAGCACATTATCGAGAGAGGCCGAATCACTCTTATCTGGTTCAATAATCGGATACAATCTTGAAAGATCGCCCAGTTTGTCGGATTTGAGGATTGATTCCCTTGCTTCCATCCAGAAGCGGTTACCCTTGATAGTGTTGATTTCACCGTTGTGCCCCAGCATTCTGAAGGGCTGGGCAAGATCCCAGCTGGGAAAGGTATTGGTGCTGAACCTGGAATGGACCAGCGCGATGGCACTTTGCAAACGCTCATCATTCAGGTCGAGAAAGTACTCTCCAAGTTGCATGGATGTCAGCATACCTTTATATACAAGTACTTTTGTGGAAAGACTCGGGATATAGAAAAAACTCTTTTGTTTCAAGTCCGAATTATGGATCATATTTTCAGTCCGTTTCCTGATAATATATAATTTACGCTCCAGGTCGTCCTGAGGAATATCGGCTCCCAGCAGAATTTGCAGGATATCTGGTTCAGCAGCACGGGATATCTCGCCTATGACGGAGTTATCGCGTGGTACCTCGCGAAAACCAATCAGATTGACTCCTTCTTCCCTGATAATATCGAGCAATATCTCCCGGCACTTTGCTGCATCAGAACTATCCTGCGGAAAGAATACAAGGCCCGTTCCAAACTGTCCTTCGGGAGGAAGTGAATAGCCCTGAATGAGGTAAAAATCGCGCGGAACCTGTATCAGAACACCTGCACCATCACCTGTTTTACTGTCGGCTCCTTCTGCACCCCTGTGTGTCATGTTGTTGAGTATATCAAGTCCCTGCCTGATAATCGAATGAGATTTTTTTCCTTTCAGGTGTGCAACAAATCCGATTCCGCAATTCTCATGCTCAAACTCCTGCCGGTACAATCCCTGCTGTTGTGGCCGTTCTGCTTTCATAATATTTACCTTACGTTTCTTTCTCTGCTTTTTATACAAAAAAACCGTTCTCTGTTTTTCCAGAGAACGGTCATCCCTAATCCGATACCAATTACCATTCTCATTCAGTTCCAATTAACCTTTTAATGAGGCGTAATGATAAGTTGGATTTAAAATTATTCATTTATGTTAACATTTACTGACAAATATACTGCTTATTCTTACAAATTATCGCAAATATCAATAAAAATATTAATAAATAGTAAGAAAATATTTTAAAAGTTATAAACTTAATAATTAACAATCAGAAAGTGATGCAATTTCATTAATTCCTCAGCCCTGAACCAATTTGGATATTTTATTGTTACATTGTAATTCTTTAAACGGCAGAGTCAGATTTAAATAATTATTATCCAATAGAACAGCTTTTTATGGTAAATCCAAAGAACCTGATTATTGTAATTTTCGGAGCTTCAGGAGATCTTTCCTCGCGGAAACTGATTCCTGCAATATTTTCTTTGAAGTCTCAAAAACTCATGCCTGAGAAATATGCAATTCTGGGGGTTGGCAGGACAAAAATTTCGACAGAGGAATTCAGAAAAAAAATGAGTGAGGCTATCGTCTCTTTTGCCGAGGAAAAGGTAACCGACAAAAATCTGATTACCGCCTTTGCAGAGGACCTCTATTATCTTTCAATGGATAATTTTTCAGTCAGCGCATATAAAGAGCTAAAAGCTTTATTACAGGAAATTGACAACAAATATATGATCTGCGGAAACTATATTTTTTATATGGCCACTCCTCCGAGCATGTATGAGGTTATTGCTGTTAACCTTACAAAAGCAGGATTAAATGATCAGCAGAACGGTTTCAGAAGGGTTATAATTGAGAAGCCTTTTGGTTATGATCTTGCATCCGGACGGAAGCTCAACAAGACATTACATGAACTTATAACGGAGGATCAGATTTTCAGGATAGATCATTATCTTGGAAAGGAAACAGTTCAGAATCTGCTTGTTACAAGGTTTGCTAATGGTATGTTCGAGCCACTCTGGAACAGGAATTATATAGACCGTATTGAGATCACTTCTGCAGAAAGCATCGGTGTTGAGGAGAGAGGAGGGTATTACGATTCTTCGGGTGCCCTGCGGGATATGGTTCAGAACCACCTTCTCCAGATGGTCGGACTGACGGCCATGGAACCTCCTTCATCCCTCGATGCAGATGCTATACGGAATGAAGTTTTGAAGGTTTTTCAATCGTTACAGCCGATTAAGGAGGAAGATGTGCCAAAGCAGGTAATCAGGGGGCAATATACCGGATCGCTTATCCGTGGAGAATGTGTTACCGGGTACAGGTATGAGAAAGATGTAGCTGTTGATTCACGTACCGAAACCTATGTCGCAATAAAGTTCTTTATAAATAACTGGAGATGGGGGGGAGTACCATTTTATATCCGTACCGGTAAAAGGCTGCCCACCCGTGTGACAGAAATCGTCATCCATTTCAAACAAACACCTCATCACCTGTTCAGGAGAGAATCAGGGAAAATATCAGCCAATCAGCTTATTATACGTATTCAGCCTGACGAGGGCGTTTTGCTTAAATTTGATATGAAAGAACCGGGGGCCGGATTTAATGTTAAGAATGTAAGTATGGATTTCCATTATAAAGATCTTGCAAACATAAGAGTCCCCTCTGCATACGAAAGGTTATTGTATGATGTAATGCTGGGTGATTCCACGCTCTTTTCGCGTGATGATGAAGTTGAAACTGCATGGAAATTTCTGGAACCGATTCAACTGGCATGGGCAAATAACCCTGAAATTAAGGTGTTTGGTTATCCGGCAGGAACGTGGGGCCCGGAACATGCTAACGATCTTATAGAGGGAGAGGGACTTACATGGAGGTACCCCTGTAAGAACCTGGCTGATGATGAGTTGTATTGTGAATTATAAAATATTAATATTCAATTGGATAAGTCAGTAAAAATATTCGCTACACCATATGAGCTGGCAGAAAAATTTGCTGATGGATTGATTAACATGATAATTGAATCAGCTAAAGAGAAGAAATTTTTCTCAGTTGCTTTATCAGGTGGATCTACTCCGGAATTATTATTTTCATTGCTTGGCGACCATTTTTCAAAATCTGTGCCATGGGAATTTGTCCATTTTTTCTGGGGAGATGAACGATGCGTATCTCCCGATAACCCTGAGAGTAACTATGGAATGACCAGGCGAAAATTACTTGAAAAGATTAATATTCCTTCTTCTAACATTCACAGGATAAGGGGTGAGGACGATCCTGAAAAGGAGGCTTCCCGCTATTCTGCAGAAATATCTGAAAATACCGGAAAAAGAAATGGATTGCCATTATTTAACCTGGTAATACTTGGACTGGGAGAGGATGGACATACTGCTTCAATCTTTCCGGAAAATAAAGAGTTGCTTAATTCCGATAAAATTTGTGAGGTTGCGGTTCATCCGTTGACTCTGCAGAAAAGGATAACACTTACAGGCAGGGTTATTAATAATGCCGATTCTGTTAATTTTCTTGTTACCGGCGCAAAGAAAGCGGATATTGTTGAAAAAATAATTAAAAAAAACCCGATAGCACTAAACTTTCCTGCATCTTTTATTGTTCCTGTATATGGTGAACTCAGATGGCTCATAGATAAGGAGGCAGGCAGGTTATTATAATATGCACGAGTTATCAAATTCTGAAAATGTAATAGGTATTGGATGTTTTTTTTCTATATTTGGAATACCTTTTTATTAACTTAAAATAAATAGCCATGTCACACGAAAAAGCTAAAGAACAGACGAAGAACAAGAAAGAGCCGACGAAAAATCTGAAAGAAAAACGCGCTGCTAAAAAAGCTAAAAAAGAAGAAAAAAAGAGACAATAAAAAAAGCCCCGACTCGCGGGGCTTAGAATAATAAATCTTTGTATAGATAACTAAGCTAGTCTTACGTCTACTGCATTAATTCCTTTTTTGCCTTCCTGAAGTTCAAATGTAACTTCATCATTCTCTTTAATCTGATCTTTCAGACCAGATACGTGTACAAAATATTCATTATCCGAATCTGCATCTTTAATGAATCCGAATCCTTTTGATACATTAAAAAATTTAACTGTTCCTTTGTTCATTTTATTCTGTTTTAAAAATTAGTGCCGCAAGCTACGTAATAAATTTGAATTAATCCAAATTATTTTATAGTAATCGATATTTATTTGATTTATTCAGATAATGTGATATCATTCTGTCACCAATAAAAATATTTCTACTTTTATCGCCTTATAATTAACATGAAATTTTATTATGAACCGAGCCCCGAAGCGTCGGGGCGAGTTGCCTGTCTGCCGATAGGCAGGCATCATACCATTAAAAACAATTATATTATGATGAAAAGGTCTTTAATTGTTTGGGTAACAATATTGTTTGCAGGAGCAAATGTCTTCAGTCAGGAAAAATTTCAGACCGTAGCTGAAAAATCGGATTATAAATCCACATCAGACTATGAGGATGTAATGACCTTTATTGATCAGTTGAAAAAGTCATCTGACTATATCAGAGTTGAGAATATTGCTACTTCCGTTGAGGGACGGGAAATCCCTCTATTGATAATCGGAAACCCTTTGCCAAAGTCGCCGAAGGACCTTGCAAATGACAAAAGGATTGTAGTATATGTACAGGCAAATATTCATGCCGGGGAAGTTGAGGGTAAAGAGGCCACTTTAATGTATGCCAGGGATCTGCTTAAAGATAAAAACCCCGGACTCTTTGAAAATGTTGTTTTGCTTATCTGCCCTCTGTTTAATCCTGATGGAAACGAGAAGATCAGTCCCCTTAACAGGACCAATCAGAATGGCCCTGTCAATGGTGTCGGAGTGAGATATAATGGTCAGTTCCTCGATCTGAACCGCGATGCCATGAAGGCTGAATCACCCGAAGTGAGAGGGGTATTAACCAATGTTTTTAACCGCTGGGATCCATCTGTTTTTATGGATTGCCATACAACAAACGGATCGTATCATGTGGAACCGGTGACTTTCACATGGATGGTGAATCCTAATGGTGATAACTCATTGATATCTTATATGCGCGATAAGATGATGCCGGAAATGTCGAAGGCACTTTTTAATAAGCATAAAGTTGAAAACTGTTTTTATGGTGAATTCTACGATATGATGGATCCGGAAAAAGGCTGGGTCCTCGATGCTTCCGAACCCCGCTACATGAGCAACTATTTCGGTATCCGGAACAGACTGGGGATCCTTAATGAAAATTATGTTTATTCCGATTTCAGGTCACGCGTTCTTGGTTGCTATTATTTAATCAATTCTTTACTTGATTATGCATCAACTCATAATGCCGAAATTCTAAACCTGTTAAAGGATGTTGATAGCAGGACAATTGCCCGTGGGATCAGTCCTGCCGTAACCGATTCGTTTGCAGTAGAATACAAAGTAAGACCTGCTCCGGAAAAGGTGACTGTGAAGACATTTGAGGCAGATCTTGTTACCGATGCAAACGGAAGAAGAAGTTATAAGAAGAGCGACAGGCAGAGGAATGTCACAATTCCTTATTATATTGATTATTTCCCTACTAAAAGTGTCAGATTGCCGTTTGCTTACCTGGTAACTACCAGCGATCCGGAGATTATTGGTCTGCTCATGATGCATGGCATAAAAGTTGAAAAACTGACTAAAAATTCCAGAATAGAGGTTCTCCGTTTTGAAATCAGCGAATTGAAAGGTGCTGCACGATTAAACCAGGGGCATTATACAAATACTGTTAAAGGTAGATATCTGAAGGAAACAACTGATTTTCCAGCCGGGACAATTGTAGTCAGAACAGCTCAGCCACTTGCTAATGTAGCAGCTTATTTGCTTGAACCACAGTCAAATGATGGAATGTTGACATGGAATTTCTTTGACCGGTATCTTATACCTCAATGGGGTATGGGATATAATCTGTTTCCTGTGTATAAAATAATGGACTGCATCGATTTAAAAACAAATCCTGTGTTGTAATGAATATTTTATGGTCTATGTAGGGACAGGTCGCGATCTGTCCCTACGGTATTTCTGATTATTTAACATGAATTCATCTTATTTTAATAACATTGTAAAAAAATACATTTTTTTCTGAACTTTGCGGGCTGATTAACTAAAGCAAAATAACTGATCATGAGAAAATGGCGAGTTGAAGATTCAGCTGAATTATATAACATAAATGGTTGGGGTGTTGATTACTTTTCGATTAATGAGAAAGGAAATGTCATTGTTACCCCTCAAAAAAATGGCACTTCAGTTGATCTTAAAGATTTGCTTGATGAACTGATACTGTCGGATGTTTCCACCCCGGTACTGGTAAGGTTCCCGGATATACTGGATGACAGGATCATCAGCATATCGAGGTGTTTTAAATCGGCTTCAGAGGAGTACGGATACAAAGCTCAGAACTTTATTATCTATCCGATTAAAGTCAATCAGATGAGGCCTGTGGTTGAGGAGATAGTAAGTCACGGAAAAAAATTCAACATAGGACTGGAAGCCGGATCCAAGCCTGAACTTCATGCTGTGATTGCAATCAATACTGATCCTGAATCGCTTATTATCTGCAACGGGTATAAAGATGAAGATTACATTGAGCTTGCACTTCTGGCTCAGAAGATGGGGAAACGAATATTTCTTGTTGTTGAAAAGCTCAATGAACTAAAGCTTATCACAACCATTGCGAAACGTCTGAAGATTAAGCCAAATCTTGGTATCAGGATTAAGCTTGCAAGCGTTGGAAGCGGAAAATGGGAGGATTCAGGAGGAGATATCAGCAAATTCGGTCTGACATCGAGTGAACTGCTTGAAGCAATCGATTTCATTGAGAAAAACAAAATGAGAGATTGTGTCAAACTGATCCATTTTCATATCGGGAGTCAGGTTACAAAAATACGCCGGATTAAAATAGCCTTGCGCGAGGCTTCTCAGTTTTATGTTCAGCTTCGTAAGCTGGGCTTTAATGTTGAATTTGTGGATATTGGCGGTGGTCTTGGAGTTGACTATGATGGAACGGGTTCCTCTAACAGCGAAAGCAGTGTTAATTATACTATCCAGGAGTATGTAAATGACTCCGTAAGCACATTTGTTGATGCAAGTAATAAAAACAATATTCCACATCCGAATGTCATTACCGAATCAGGCAGGTCACTTACTGCTCATCATTCTGTCCTGATATTTGAGGTTCTTGAAACCACGACTCTTCCATCGTGGGATGCTGAAGACCTTATTAATGAACATGACCATGAACTTGTGAAAGAACTTTACCCGTTATGGGATGACTTTAATCAGTCAAGGATGCTCGAGACATGGCACGATGCCCAGCAGATCAGGGAAGAGGCTCTTGACAGATTTAGTTTCGGACTTATTGATCTGAAAACACGGGCTCAGATTGAACGATTGTTCTGGTCCATAGCACGAAAGGTTTATCAGATGGCAAATGTGACCAAGCATGTGCCTGAGGAGTTACGTCAGATATCAAGGATACTGTCTGACAAATATTTCTGTAACTTTTCACTTTTCCAATCACTTCCTGATGCATGGGCTATAGATCAGATATTCCCGATAATGCCCATTCACAGACTTAATGAGGAACCTTTACGCAATGCCACAATTCAGGATATGACCTGCGATTCTGACGGTAAGATCGACAACTTTATTTCAACACGCAATTCATCACACCATCTTCCGGTTCACTCTTTAAAAGGGAAAGAACCATATTATCTTGGTGTGTTCCTGGTAGGTGCATACCAGGAAATACTAGGTGACCTTCACAACCTGTTTGGTGATACAAATGCTGTTCATGTTTCAGTTAATGAAAATGGGTATAAGATTGATCAGGTAATTGATGGAGAGACAGTTGCAGAAGTGCTGGATTATGTGCAGTACAACTCTAAAAAGATGGTAAGAACGGTTGAATCATGGGTTACAACCTCTGTTAAGGCTGGAATAATCACTCTGGAGGAGGGTAAAGAGTTTCTTTCAAATTACCGTTCTGGTCTTTATGGATACACTTATCTGGAATAACAGGTAGATATATGAAAAATTGGGTAGTCTCCAGAAATATTTTCGTAGTTCTGGCTTATAGGATTTTACTTATTATGCTCCTTTTTTCATTGTGCAGGATAGGTTTTTTCCTGTTTAACTATAAGATGTTCCCCGGAGTAACATTAAGTCAATTTATTACCATTCTAAAAGGCGGCCTCGCATTCGATATTTCAGCTGTGGTATATATCAACATGCTTTTCATCATGTTGCATATTATACCTTTGGAGATTCGCTACAATGATGTTTATCAGGTGGTGCTTAAGTATATCTACTTCATTACAAACGGGATCGCTATTGCAATGAACGGGATGGACTTTGTTTATTACAGGTTTGTAGATAAAAGAGCCACTGCAGATGTTTTTAAAACATTTGAGCATGAAACGAATCTGCTGAAATTGTTTTTCAGGTTTCTGATCGACTACTGGCTGGTTACCCTGTTCGGGCTTTCTGCATGGTTTCTGATGGTTTACCTCTATAACAAGGTTAATACGAAAAGACCTGCACCTGCCAGTAAAATCGGCTATTATATTGTAAACATCCTGATGATACCTTTGATTATAGCCCTGGTTATTGGTGCAGCAAGGGGTGGTTATAAACATTCCACACGCCCGATCACTATCAGCAACGCTGCCCGTTATGTTGAAACCCCACGCAATGTTGCAATTGTTCTGAATACCCCATTCAGTTTCTTCAGGACTTTTGATAAAAAAGCATTAGTGAAGTATGAATTCTTTGATGCTGAAAAGCTTAATAAACTTTATAATCCTCATTATATCCCTGTCCAAACAAAACCTTTCTCCGGTGAGAATGTAGTTGTTATTATTCTGGAGAGTTTTGCCAGGGAGTATATCGGATCTTTAAACCGTGGTCTGGATGGAGGAACCTATGAGGGTTACACACCGTTTATCGATTCTCTTATTAATGTAAGTCTTACATTTGATGTTTCAATTGCGAACGGTAAGAAATCTATCGATGCAATGCCTTCAATTCTGGCATCAGTGCCTTCGCTCGAAACACCATATACCATTTCGCATTATGCCAATAATCAGATTAACGGACTCCCTGAATTACTTAAAAGAAAAGGGTATTATTCGGCCTTTTTTCATGGTGCACCCAATGGCTCGATGGGATTTGATTCATTTTCAAAAGTAGCAGGATTTGATGACTACTTTGGGCTTAATCAATATCCGGAGAAATCGGATTTTGATGGTATGTGGGGAGTCTGGGATGAGCCCTTTTTTAAGTTTTTTGCAAAGAAACTGAATAGCTTCAAACAACCATTTTTGGCTTCTATATTTTCAGTTTCGTCTCATCATCCGTTTCTGGTTCCTGAAAAATATGCAGGTAAATTTAAAAAGGGTCCGGCTCCAATCGTTAAAGTAGTTGGTTATACTGATCTTGCATTACGCGAATTATTCGATGAGATTTCATCAAGCCCCTGGTTTAAAAATACTCTTTTTGTAATTACCGCAGATCATACCAATGAGTCGATACATAAAGAATTCCAGAATAACTTTGGCTCTTACAGTATTCCTATAATATTTTATAAACAGGGAAGCGATTTAGGAGGTATTAAGAATCGGATAGCACAACAGATTGATATAATGCCAACTATTTTAAATTATCTGAATTATGATGAAGAGTATATTGCCTTTGGTAACAATCTTTTAGACGATTCATATGAATCATTTGCGTTCAATACCAATGGTAGCGATTATCATCTGTATATGAAAGATTATATTTTGGAAATGATTGATAATAAGTCTGTTGGTTTATTTAACTATAGAGATGACATATTTCTTGAGAAAAGCCTAATTGGTAAAAATCCTGAACTTCAATTGCAAATGGAGGATAAACTGAAAGCTATCATTCAGACTTATAACAGCAGGCTTATCGATAATAATATGATCGTCAGAAAACATAATTAAATAGGAACTACGGTTTAAAACATTTCTTATCTTTGGTGAGAGCACCCCTTAAAACCTTTCCTGTTATGTTAAAACAATTTTTCTCACAATTAGATCGATTCAGGGTTGACCGCCCTGGATTAACAGTCTCATCACGTGTTAATTCTGTTGATGCCCTGCGTGGCTTCGACCTGTTCTGGATTATTGGAGCAGAAGCGGTGCTGAAGAGCCTCAATCGTATTTTCGACTCACCAACAACCAATTTTATTTCAACCCAGCTTAATCATGTGGAATGGACAGGTTTCAGATTCTATGACCTCATTATGCCTTTATTCCTTTTCATTGTCGGGGTTTCACTACCTTTTTCTTTCCGTAAGAGATTGGAAAAATCACCATCAAAAGCAGCATTATGGCCTCATATTATCAAGCGGGTGTTACTGCTGTGGATCCTTGGTATGGCTGTCCAGGGAAACCTTTTTGATTATGACTGGGGTAAAATAAAGTTCTATAGTAACACACTTCAGGCAATTGCCAGCGGATATCTTATTTCTGCAATTCTTGTTCTTTATCTGAAAGTATCATGGCAGGCCATTGGTACTCTCATTCTTATGTTGATTTACTGGGCAATCATTGCTCTTGTTCCTGTCCCGGGTGTAGGAGCAGGAGTTATCACTCCGGATGGGAATTTTGCCATTTACTTCGATAAGTTGATCCTTGGCTCATTCCAGGATGGAACAACATATTCATGGATTGTCAGCAGTCTGAATTTCGGAGCGACAACAATGCTTGGTGTCTTTGCAGGGTATCTGTTACAGTCTGAACTTAAAATCAATAAAAAGGTGATCTGGCTCCTAATAGCAGGTATTGCTCTGATAACCCTCGGTAGTATCTGGCATATATGGCTACCTTCGGTTAAACATATCTGGACAAGTTCCTTCGTTCTGTTTTCCGGTGGTATTTGTCTTTTATCATTAGCACTTTTTCTATGGCTTGTTGACGGACTTAATTTTAAGAAGGGATTTCTGTTCTTCACAATAATAGGGATGAATGCAATATTTGCATATTGTGCTTCTCACCTGTTTGATTTCGGACAGGTTGCTGATGTAGTTGTCGGCGGATTGAAACAATACACAGGAGACTGGTACAGGTTTATCAGAGCATTAGGAGGATTTGGAGTTCTTTACCTGATCTTATGGCAGATGTACAAATATAAAATATATATAAAAATTTAATTATGAAATCACGTCGTCAGTTTCTAAAGTTAGCCGGTACAGGAGTGCTTGCAGCAGGTGCCACCTCTTTATATGCTTATACAGTCATGCCGGTCTCTGTCGAAAAAGCAAAAAACACTTTCAGTATTGGAATGGCAGGTTATACATTCAGGGAATTCACTGTTGAGAAAACCATCGAAATGATGAAGAGGATAGGGGTTACTAATCTATCCCTGAAAGATTTTCACATGCCAATGAACAGCACCCGGGAACAGATTAATGCAGTTCTGGAAAAGTTTAAAATTGCAGGAATTAATGTTTACACTGTTGGTGTCGTTTACATGAAGACCCGGGAGTCAGTTGATCAGGCTTTTGAATATGCAAAAATGGCCGGAGTTAAAATGATTGTCGGAGCTCCTGATTACGAGCTTCTTCCATACGTAGAGAAAAAGATAAAAACATACGACTTCAAAATGGCAATTCATAATCATGGTCCGGACAATCCGCTATATCCGAATGCAACAGATATATGGGACCATGTTAAAGACCTTGATCCGAGAATCGGGATCTGCATCGATATCGGACATACAACCAGGGACGGACAGGATCCTTCTGTTGATATAATGAAATATAAATCAAGAATTTATGACATTCATATCAAGGATGTTGACAAGGCAGCAAAAGAGGGTAAAACAATTGAGATGGGACGTGGAATTATCGATATTCCAAAGGTTGTAGCCACTCTTCGTAAAATAAAGTATAGTGGAAAATGCAGCCTTGAATTTGAAAAGGATATGAAAGACCCGCTTGCAGGAATTGCCGAATCAATAGGATATTTCAAAGGGGTGATGGCTTGTAAATAGGCTACAGGCTACAGGCGGAAGGTATTAAGTCATGCCCTGAGTCGTAAGTCGTGCGTCTTTTAGTACTTCTTCAGCATCTCAAGCAGCTTGCTGTCTAGCTTATGCCCGTACCAGTTTGTATAATTTACATCGGTACGGCCTGAATCAATTATACCAAAATCTCCTCTGAAGTTCCATAGAGCATAACCAATACCATTTTTTGTAAGGATGTCAATTACATCACCAAACCAGGCCAGAAATATGTCATGGGGTGTTTTTTTCCAGCAACCGCATTCCCCACAGTGAACCCCGACTCCTTTATCTAATAGTCCGATCCAGGGATTGTAAAATTCTTCAAGTTGTTCCCTGCCGTAATACTTGCCGTCAATTGTACCTGGCCAGACAGGGGTTGGTGCCTGGGAAGGATCTTTCCAGACCCATGTAGCCTGGTAATGCGAAATAACTCCGGGCCAATACCCGCGGCAACTTTGACCGAGATTCAGATCGATTAATTCCGGGATCACATTATTTCCGCCGCCATTGCCATCAGCTATTATCAGGCGGTTGGGGTTGACTGCCCTGATAGCTTTAGAGGCACCCTCAGCAACCTTGCGGTAAATATCACCCGGAACAGGTCCCTTTTTAGCGAACTGGTCATTCATATCTTCTATGTAAGCTGGTTCGTTGAGCAGGTCGAAACTTAACTTCTCAACTGAAACATTTTTATAGCGTTCCGCCCACATTCCCCAATGAAAATTAAAAGCATCCTGGGCCTCTTTATCTTTCCATAGATTGAATGGCTCGTGGAAACCTGCATTAATACAATATCCGGGTGCCCTGTGCAGGTTCAGACTTACATGTAACCCATGTTTATGAGCCATAAAAATCAATTGATCAATTTCATCCAGGACTTTTGAGTCTGCTTTATATATATCATCTTTTGATATGTCTTTTGAACGGTCAAATGAAAGATACCGGGGATAGGCCATTGGAAGCCTCACAAAATCGAAGCCCCAGTCGGCCATCCATTTGAAATCATCCTCAGTTGTCCTGTTTGCATCCGGATTTCTCGGTAGTGATGGTGAAAAATAATCGAGCAGGTTGAACCCTTTCCACCGGGGCAATAAATTTTTAGGAGGATAAGGATTTGCCGAAAATGCATTATTCCCTGTTAAAGTCAGGGCTGTGGCGGCTAAGGTTGTATTCTTAATAAAAAACCGGCGATTAATTTTATGTTGTTTCATATCATCCGTTATTATTATAATCATAAAATTATATTATTATTTTGGTTTTCTGAAACTTTCTTCTTTCTCTGATTTTATTATTTGGGAAGATTTACTCTTTATTAATCAATTTTTTTAAAAAGTATTTGATTTTAATGTATCTCAGTTTTTGCATGAGTTTTTAACCAAATTCATCGTTTTTTGTAATAAGCTTATTGATTTTATGTAGATTTATAAAACATTTTGTGATATATTGCAACAATTATGACTTAAAAAATAATAATTTTCTTAATATATCAATTAATAACTTACAAATTAGAACATTATGCAAGAATCAATGAGAAACAATGATGCTCTGGGAGCAGTAAACCGTGGTGTACCATGTGATTCAGGATTATGCACTCTATGCGATTCAGCCTGCAAAGGAAAATGTGAAACCTGGCTTTCATGCATGGAAGGAAGGAAAATGCTTTATCCACGTAAGTTCGGATTCTCAACATCCGGAGGAAACCATGTCTCTTCAGTAGGCATAGGTTATAATGCCATAAGAATTCAAGGTTATGCTTATGGGGCAACAGGAATGAAAAACAATCTTACAGATGATCCTGATGATTGTATTTTTCCAAACGTAAATATTGAAACCCGGTTTGGGAATGAAATTAAGACTAAAAGCAGGGTTCCGATTATGACAGGAGCGCTGGGTTCAACATTTATTGCAGCACGTTACTGGCCTTCGTTTGCCGTTGGAGCTGCACTGGTGGGTTTTCCGATAGTCATCGGTGAAAATGTTGTTGGTATCGATAAAAAATCGGAAATAAAAAATGGTAAAACAACAAAAGCTCCCGAACTGGAAAGAAGGATAGAATACTTTAAACGTTATTATGATGGTTATGGAGCCATGATAGTTCAGATGAATGTTGAAGATAACAGAAACGGTGTTGCTGAATTCCTGATTGACAAATATGGAAATGATGTGATAATAGAGTTAAAATGGGGACAGGGTGCAAAAGATATCGGAGGCGAAATACAGGTAGCTGACCTTGAGTATGCACAATTTCTGAAAAAACGCGGATATATAGTCGATCCGGATCCATTTGATCCTGTGGTTATTAAAGGCTATGAAAACAGGGCAATTACATCATTTGCCCGTCATAGCCGTTTAGGCTATACAAACAAACATTCAGTTGAAGAGACTCGTGAAGATTTTATGAATAAGATTAAATATCTCAGAAAGATTGGCTTTAAACGGATTACACTAAAAACAGGAGCTTATGGGATGGAAGCTCTTGCCATGGCAATAAGGTTTTCAGCCGATGCAAAAATTGATTTACTTACTATCGATGGTGCCGGCGGGGGAACTGGAATGAGTCCGTGGAATATGATGCAAAACTGGGGAATACCATCGTTGGCCCTCCATTCAAAAGTTTATGAATATTGCCAGATACTTGCCAAGAAAGGAATAAAGGCACCTGATATTTCATTAGCCGGAGGTTTTGCCCGTGAAGATCATTTGTTTAAAGCACTTTCACTATGCGCTCCTTATGCAAAATTAATTTGCCTGGGCAGGGCTCCGATGATTGCAGGCTTCCTTGGAAGCAATATTGAAGGTGTCTTCTACCCCGATAGAAAAGCAACTATTAATGGAAATTGGGACGTATTACCTCCGTCAGTTACCGAATACGGTAAGTATCCTGAAGAAATATTTTCATTATGGGAGACTGTCAAAAATAAAGTTGGTGCGGACGAAATGAAAAATATTCCATTAGGTGCAATTGCATTGTGTGGTTATGCTGATAAACTTGCATGTGGCTTGCAACAATTTATGGCAGGTGCAAGAAAATTCGATTTATCAGAACTGACAAGAAGCGATTTAATGACAGCTAACCGCGAAACAGAAGCTGTAACCGGTATTCCGTTTATGACAGATGCTCTTGATGCAGAAGCAAAAGCAGTATTAAATGCTTAACAGTCAGAATAATTGAGTTTGTTTTTCATTTGCGGTGCGGACGGGACTCGAACCCGCGACCCACGGCGTGACAGGCCGTTATTCTAACCAACTGAACTACCGCACCAATTGTTAAAATGAGTTGCAAAATTAAGCTAATTTTTAACTCCGCAAAATAAATTTTATTAAAAATTTCGTTTTTGGTTCGGATCTTACCCGATTCAAAGGCAAATCAAAGTGGAAAAGATTATTAACGCTTTATCAACCTGTAAATTGATCATTAAATAAATACATTTGCTATATCATTTTAAAACAGAGGTATGAAGCGAATTATTATTCTTATTTTCATTCTATTTAAACTTAGTAAACTATCTTATTGTCAAACATTTACAGATAGCAACCTTCCTATAGTAATACTAAATACTGACGGAGGAGTGGAAATACGCGATACACCAAGGGTCCTTGCCACTATGAAAATAATTTACAGGGGAACAGGTGTTCGGAATTACCTTATTGACCAGAATACGCCTGCATATCTAAACTATAATGGCCGTATTGATATAGAAATCAGGGGGTCCAGTTCACAGGTGCTGGCAAAAAAACAATATGGTCTTTCGACAAAAAAAGCAGATGGTACTACAAATAATAATGTGAGTTTACTGGGATTACCGAGCGAAAACGACTGGATCCTCAACGGTCTGGCATTCGATCCATCGATAATACGCGATTACCTTAACTATAATTTATCACGGATGATCGGTGAATATGCAAGCAGAACTATATTTTGCGAAGTAATGATAAATGGCATATATAAAGGTCTTTATGTCCTTCAGGAAAAAATTAAACAGGGATCGGACAGGGTTAATATTAGTAAAATCAGTTCAGAGGATAATACTTTCCCAAACGTCACCGGAGGATATATTACAAAAGCAGATAAAACTACCGGAGGTGATCCCATTGCCTGGACAATGTCAAGCTATATAGGCACAAACGATGTTGCATTCATCCATGAGCTTCCAAAACCTGAAAATGTAACAACCTGGCAGAACACCTATATCCAGTCTGAATTTGAAAAGCTAAGCAGCACCGTTTCAGCCGGTAATGTATTTCTCGAAAACGGGTATCCTTCAGTAATCGATATCCCCTCTTTTGTCGATTACATGATTTTAAGCGAGTTGTCTGCAAATGTCGATGCCTATCAGTTCAGTACATTTTATCATAAAGACAGGAACGGGAAATTGCGGGCAGGACCAATTTGGGACATGAACCTGACCTATGGAAATGATTTGTCTATCTGGGGATTTGACAGGAGCAAAACCAATACATGGCAATTTTCCAACGGCGATAATGAAGGTCCCAGATTCTGGAGAGATTTGTTCAATAACCCGGAATTCAGATGCTACCTCTCCAAAAGATGGAACCAGCTTATTCAGCCCGGCCAGCCTTTAAATATCTCAAGTATTGAATCCTTTATAGACCAGACTGTTGTGACTATCAGTGAGGCTGCGGTTCGGGAAAATGCACTATGGGGCACAGTAGGCAATCATCCAAATGAGATAATTAAACTAAAGGCATTTTTAAATCAACGAATCCCCTGGATGACAACTTTAATTGGCCCCTCATCAAATTGCAGTGACGTCGGAACTCCTTCGCTGGTAATTACCAAAATCATGTACAATCCGAATACTACCATTGATTTTCCAATAAGCAATGATCAGGAATTCATTGAAATAAAAAACACAGGAAATAAGACAGTTAACCTGACAGGGGTTTATTTCAGCGGGACAGGATTTGTTTACCAGTTCCCTGTCTATTCCCAGATCTTTCCAAATGCAACAAAGATACTGGCAAGCAATGCGACAGTTTTCAGGGCAAAATATGGTTTCCCACCTTCGGGGCAGTTTACAAGGAATTTATCAAATTCAGGTCAGAACCTGGTTCTTGCCGACGGTTTTGGAAATGTAATTGACAATGTTCAATACTCTAATCTGTCGCCATGGCCTAATGCGTATGCCAACGGATATTTCCTGGAATTAACTGATCCGTTTTCAGACAATAGTATAGCAACCAACTGGACTGCCTCTACCTCGGTAATAGTATCGGTTGAAGATGCTGAAAATGTTCATTTGCTGAAATTTTATCCATCACCTGTAAAAGACAATCTTACAGTTGAGTCGGCAGACAGAATAAATACAATACAACTACTGGATATCCAGGGATGCATATTACAAACAATCAATGTTAATACTGAAAGGTATAGCATTGATATGACCTCCTGTTTACCGGGTACATATCTGATAAAAGTAATTAAACATGATAGAAGTTTTGTCCGAAAAATTATAAAGGAATAAACCCGGATTCCGGATTCAACGAAGCATCTAATGGTCTGAAAAAACTAAAATTCACTCCTCCGTAATTACGATTCTCAAAAAATAATTTATGACCGGTAAAGCTTAAGCCCTTTGGATGCTCAAGTATAAAAAATCCATCATTCTTAATTACTCCGGCCTGTGTAACAAGATCCGGAAGTTCTTTGAGCCATTTAAGATCATAAGGCGGATCGGCAAACACAATATCATATTTAACTGAACAGGTCTTTAAATATGCCCTTACATCAATATGTATAGTTCTGATATTTTCGATATCCAGATCCTTTATTATACGTTTAATACCTGAAATATGTCTCGGATCTTTTTCAACCAGATGTACAGAAGCAGCTCCCCTGGACGCAAATTCATAGCTTATACTGCCTGTACCGGAAAAAAGATCTAACACGTTAATAGTTTCAAAATCAACTCTGTTATTCAGGATGTTGAACAGCCCTTCACGTGCAAAGTCAGTAGTCGGCCTTGCTTTTAAGTTTCCGGGAGGAACAATCCTCCTGCCTTTATATTTACCTCCTATTATCCGCAATTTACGACACTGAAAAGATTAAGAAACCGGTGAAGATCCATATCATTAAATACATAACTGAAGGTGAAATTACCTGATGGTTCGGCAAACTTTATATTTCGTACGTATATCGAAAAATTAGAGGAAAGATCATCATATTTTTCTGTCAGACCACTGAAGTAAATTGTCTCTTCCTGTTTGATATCCAGGTTTTTAAATACATTCAGCACGAAATAGAGGATGTCTGATATATTTCTGTAATTAAATGTATTACAGAATTTTAATAAGTTATTGTTAAAAATTATCAGATTAAAGAATTCCCTTTCAACATGAATATGAATACAATTTCCGTTTGCACTTTTCCTGCTGTGAGAAATATTGTCGAATAAAGGTTTAATATGATGATATGTGTGTACTCCGGGATAGAAACTATTTATCAGATCGTTAACCGGTTTTGGTACAGAGAACACAAGATATGCATCAGGATCACTTATTCTATTGGCAACGATCATATTACCATCTTCCTTAATGTGATTGAAATTGAAGTATTCATCTTTCTTAGCCGGGTCAAAAAGAGGTGCCGGAATAAGGGTAAACTTTTTGGAAGGCATTACAACATTGACTTTTTTATATCGCTTTGTAAGGAATTCATCTTTGCTCAGCAACTCATTTATCTTATCGGAATTGAAGTATTTATTCTCTTCGGGTTCAAATGCACGTATCAGAACAAATTTGTTTCTTATTGTATCGAGAAGACAAAAAGAGAATCCGTCAGGACTTACCTGAATTGATAACTCGTAGTTTTCAGTCGAGTTTATATCGAGTGTCTCATCAAAGAGTTCAATATTCGGTGTTTTCAGAGGACTACGGTTTTTATTAATCAGAAGATTGCTTAAGTTTACAAACAAAATTATAAAAAATATCCATGTAGCAATTTAAGTTGTTATCAAATAGCAATGCGCGATACCATTATCTATAATCAGTTGTGTAAAAATCTGGGGAATATTCCAACGGATGATCAATCTGCCGCACTGAAGAAAATAGCCGGATATATTTGTGATGACAATAACGATGTAATTTTTCTCATGACCGGATATGCCGGGACAGGAAAGACAAGCGTCATCAGTTCAATTGTTAAAACCCTCGATCTGTTAAGGATACGGTCGGTTCTTCTTGCCCCTACCGGAAGAGCTGCAAAAGTACTTGCATCTTTTTCCGGCAGGCAGGCTTTTACAATTCATAAAAAGATATACAGACAGAAATCCTCAAAAGATGGTCTGGGAAGTTTTACACTCGACAGAAACCTTCATAAGGATACCTTTTTTATTGTAGATGAAGCATCGATGGTCTCGAACAGTTCGGGCGACTCATCATTATTTGGCAGCGGAAGAGTGCTTGACGACCTGATTGAATATGTTTACTCGGGAACTGATTGTAAACTTATCATCGTCGGGGATACTGCCCAGCTTCCTCCGGTCGGGTCGATCGTCAGCCCGGCCCTAGATCCTTCCGCACTCGGAGATTACGGATTTGGTCTGATCTCCTGCGAACTGAAACAGGTAGTACGACAGAGCGAGACATCCGGAGTACTAATGAATGCCACACGTGTTCGTCTGCAGGTTGCAGAAAATGATCTGGTTCATCCGTCTATTGATTGCATTAACTATAAAGATACTATCAGAATAACCGGCGAGGAGCTTATTGATGAGATTTCGGCAGCGTATGGAACCTGCGGGATGGAAGGAACAATTATTGTTGTGAATTCAAATAAGCAGGCGAACCGTTATAACCAGGGGATCCGAAACAGGATATTCTTCAGGGAGGAGGAGATAAGTACGGGCGATATGGTGATGGTGGTGAAAAACAATTACTCTATTATTGATGAAGAGGAGGGTGGGGTAGGATTTATCGCAAACGGAGATATTGCTGAAGTGAAAAAAATCAGAAAATATGAGGAGAGGTACGGGTTCCGTTTTGCCGATATGGTTCTGAAGTTTCCTGACTATAATCTGGAAATCGAGTCGAAGGTGATGATGGATGTTCTTCATCTTGATACACCTGCATTACCTTCAGAGAAAAACAAGGAATTGTACCAGAATATTCTGGCTGATTATCTTCATATTAAAGCAAGACGAAAGCAATTTGAGGCCGTAAGGAATGACCCATATTTCAATGCTCTTCAGATAAAATTTGCTTATGCTGTCACCTGTCATAAAGCCCAGGGCGGACAGTGGGAGAGGGTCTTTATCGATCAGGGGATGTTTAACAGGAATGAAATTACTATTGACTATCTGCGTTGGTTTTATACAGCGATGACAAGGTCAACAGATAAGGTTTATCTGGTGAATTTTGCTGAAGAATGGTTTAAATAAAAAAAGTTTTGCTCCCAGCGGTCGCTTGCGATGATTTCTTGAAATCTTTAATTTTCTTGTTCATTTTTTGCTCGCCCAACCGAGAACCGTTTTAACGGGTCGAGCTCGACGAAGTCAAAAAACGAACCAAAAAAGGGCGCCCAAAAATCCAAATTAATGGTTTTGTTGCCCACAAGCCTACCCGAAACAGGGCCCAAAGCCATTAATTTCGCACATTTTTGGGTTTTGCCCTCCCACCGACATTTATTAAGTTTCTTAGTTAAACGACATTCTGCTATAACTTTAAATAGATGATAATAGATAACAGTGCGTTGGCAAACCGGAAATGGCGCGAACTTCAGCCCGGC
>JBAWXY010000017.1:0-24576 GCA_037143835.1 Bacteroidota bacterium | reverse complement strand
ATATTTCCTGAAGGAAACGGAGGGTTTACTTCTCCCCTTACACCTCTTGAACTTTTAGCTGCTCCAGGGGTAAACAGATGCAGGAACAGGTCACTTGTAGCTGAAACAACAGTTATCGGCAACTCTTTGGTCTGAATCTCAACAGCATAGAAGTTGGAGTAATAGCCTTTAAACTCCGGGTAATTCCATGTCTGTCCTGTTATTGTATTATTGTATTTTTTGTTGAATACACCAAACTGTGTCCCTTTTAACCGGTTTTTCCAGACATGATACGGCCCATTTGCCATAAGTGTTGCCCCGGTAACCAGGTTCTCGGGGTACGAAAAAGTAATACCTGCATAATCTAATGATCCTTTGGGAAGGTAATCGTAATTGAGTTCCAGCCATCCCCCCGGTAACATTGTCCATTTTGCATTGCAAGTGCTGTCTGATAGTAATTCAATAACATAACTATTACCTGAAGCATAGTGTTTCATTCCTTTGAAAGTTGCATTGAAACCTGCAAACTGTATTCCGTTGTTGAATGAAATAGTTCTATTGTTGTTCAGTACACCGGTAATAAATCCGGTTTTATTATTGAAAGTAACCACCGTTTTTCCTGAAGAGAGAATTAGCAGGCTGTCAAGTTCTGTTGCTGTTACTTTATCCTGATTTGTTACTACCAGCCGGGAAATAAAACCTTTAGGTTGTGTGATATTCCATGACCATGTATTTATATTACGTCCATATTGATCGGTTGCAGTAACATAAAGAACATCATAACTTTTCCAGTCAGCAGGAAGGTTAAGGTTTAGCATGCCAATATCACCAACTGCAATATCAGGTGATTGGATGATGCCGGTTTGCTTTTGAATCTCAAACTTTGGAAACGTTTTTCCGAACTTCACCAATTCAAAGGAATACTTACATAGCTTAAAGTTGGTATATAAAAACCTGTTTGTCACAATAAATTTCCCATTGAAATCAGGAGTAATGGCTACCTTTTTAAAATTGACCGGCGACCAGATCTCCTTTATTGTGTAGAAACTTCCCTCTTTTTCGTGATAAGGTCCAAGTATGCCGTCGGGAGCAGAATTTCCGTTTGTATCAATAGAGTCATTCAGGTCTCTGCGTTCAACTCCTTCATCTGCAAAAACCCAGAGAAACCCTCCGGCAGCAAGTGGTTTTGACATCATCAGATTCCAGTAATCATCAAGTCCGGCACCAAGACCACCATCGTAAAGTCCGTGTAAGAATTCCGTTGGAAAATATATTTCTTTATTATTATTCAGGACGTTTTCTACATATTTATATCCTGGATAATGCTTTGTATTTGTGCCATTTATTATAGCCCATGGTTCAATAACTGTTCTTTTCTGAGGGTCGTAAAGAGCGTAATCCCCGCGCACATCTTTATTGAAACCACCTTCGTTACCATTGTCCCATAAAACAATAGAAGGATGATTTACATCGCGTTCCACAACTTGTTTTACCAATCGCTTTGCAGTCGGAGTATCGTAAAATTTCTGCCATCCTGCCAGCTCATCGAGTACGAACAAACCAAGCGAATCGCAAACATCCAGAAAATACTGGTCGGGTGGGTAATGGCTCATCCTTACAGCATTCATGTTCATGTCTTTCATCAGATTAACATCGCCAATAGCGAGCTGTTTGCTGCTGGTACGACCCGAGGATGGCCAGAATGTATGGCGACAAACACCTCTGAATATTATTTTCTGACCATTGACGTATATCCCATCGCTAAGCCTGACCTCAACTGTACGGAATCCAAATTTCTGTGTAACCTGATGTACCGCTTTTTTCCCGTCCATAATGCTTACAACTACCTGGTATCTATTAGGAAACTCCGGATTCCAGAGTGCCGGATTTGTGAACGACCCTTTTATTGTTGCTTTTCCTTCATTTTCAGTAATCTCTGCAGAAAGAGGAGATCCAAAAAATTTGCCATCCAATGTCTGCAACTGAGCTTTCACTGTTTTGGCCTTTCCGGTTCCTGCTGTAAAAACATCCATATAGAACGAGCCGTCGGCTTTGGCATCAATGGTAATATGGTCAATAAATTGTAATGGTACAGCTTCGAGGTAAACCGGACGAAAGATTCCGCCAAATACCCAATAGTCCGACATGCGCTCCGCCCTGTTGATGCTCTCGTTCGATGATTCCTTGCTTACTGTAACCTCGAGAAGATTCCTGCCCTCATAATTCAGAAGTTCTGAAATGTCGTACTTAAAACGGTAAAATGCACCCTGATGAATTGCTCCTGCAGGTTTTCCATTGATTTTCACTTCGGTATCAGTCATAGAACCTTCAAAAACAATGTAAACCTTTTTCTTTTTCCATGTTTCGGAAACTGTGAACTCATATTTATAAAGTCCTGTTTCATTAATTTTCTTATTGACATTACCATATAAATACGAACCAAAACCCTGCAATTCCCAATTTGAAGGAACGGCAATTTTGCTCCACTTGCCACTGTTCATTCCATTGTTACAGAAAAAATCCCATTGAATAGTACGATCCTTATCAAGACCTGACAAATAGAGTATTTCAGTTTTCTGGGCACTTACAGAAATAAAGCAATTAAGAATCAGGGTAAATACAAATATTCGTTTCATTGGAAAACTGTATTATTTTATAGCTGCAATTTTGCAAAAAGAATTCAATATGTTTTTGTTTTTCTAGTATATTTAAGAAAATTTAACTGCCTATCCGTAGTAAAAAAAGATAAAAGACACAAATAAAAAAACAAAAGTGACCATTAATATATCTTCCAATCAATTAAAATCTTCAAATGAAAACAAAACTTCTTATTCTCTTGTTATTAGCAGGATTATCTGTTCCTGCTTTATCTCAAACAACTCCGCCTAAAGTAACTGACTCCAACACGGCGCTTCACCTGCTCCCACCCGACTATCCCGTTCCTTATGGTCCGGTCAAAACGGAAGATATAACTGCAGTTCTTAACCGTATTTATGATTACCTCGATGCTTCAACACCTGCAAAAGTAATTGATCGTCAGACAAAAACAGAGATCACGGACATGACAAAACTTACCTCCGGTTCTGTTTTTGAGCCAGGGGTATTCAGGCTCATCAGCTATGAATGGGGTGTGGCGTACGGTGCTATGCTGGTCGCTAGCGATGCAACAGGTGATCCGAAGTTTAAAGAATATACAATAAAACGTATGAACCTTATTGGTGATGTGGCGCAATACTTTAAGTCGGTTCCGGCAACCAACCAGCAGGGAAATAACCCTGTCAGGTCAGTGCTCGATCCCCGCGCGCTTGATGATGCCGGATCGATGTGTGCAGCGATGATCAAAACTCTAAACTCCGGAGGAAAACCAGCATTGCGTTCATATATAGATAATTACATCAATTACATTTCGAATAAGCAATTCCGCCTGGCTGATGGTACACTTGCCCGTAACCGGCCACTGCCAAATACTCTCTGGCTTGATGATCTTTACATGAGTGTCCCGGCCCTTGCCCAAATGGGTAAACTGACCGGCGATAATAAATACTTTGATGATGCGGTAAAACAGGTTTTGCAGTTCTCACAACGAATGTTTAACAAAAATCAGGGACTTTTCATGCATGGATGGGTTCAGGATATGAATGTTCATCCTGAGTTTTACTGGGCCCGATGCAATGGATGGGCCCTGTTAACAATGACAGAACTTCTCGATGTACTCCCCGAAAATCATCCCGGACGACCTGAAGTGCTTAACCTTCTGCGTTTACAAATGCGTGGGATAGCAAACCTTCAGTCAGGCAATGGTTTATGGCACCAGCTCCTGAACAGGAATGATTCATACCTTGAAACTTCGGCAACCGCAATCTACACATATTGTATTGCCCATTCAATCAACAAGGGATGGATTGATGCACAGGCACATGGACCGATGGCAGTACTTGGATGGAATGCCGTTCAGACAAAAGTAAATAGCAAGGGGGAGGTTGAAGGTACTTGTGTCGGAACAGGTATGGCTTTCGATCCTTCATTTTATTATAACAGACCGGTAAATGTTGCAGCAGCACACGGTTACGGACCTGTAATAATGGCTGGAGCGGAGATGATAACACTGATGAAAAACTATCAGATCGTAATAAACGATGCTGCAGTAATGTTTTATCCATTAGGAACTGAATGGCGTAATTACAGATAATATGAAATCCATGAGTATTTATAGATCCCTATTATTGTTTACCGGTATCTTGCTTTCAACATGCTTATTTGCTCAGCAAACTAAGACACAATTGTCATGGCCGGAGATAACACAAGAAACCAAACCATGGACACGCTGGTGGTGGCCGGGAAGTATCGTCAATCCAAAAGATCTTACATCTGCATTGGAGAAATACAGTAAAGCAGGACTTGGAGGACTGGAACTCACTGTATTATATGGCGTTAAAGGACAGGAAGATAAATTCATCAATTATCTTTCTTCTGAATGGATGAATATGTTTGTCTACACTCTGAATGAAGCCAAAAGACTAAACATCGGTGTTGATCTGGCCAACTCATCGAGCTGGCCCTTCGGAGGACCTTGGGTGACGAATGATGATGCCAGTAAAGATGTGGCATACAAAACATGGTCATTAAAAGAGGGAGAAAACCTTAAAGAACCAATCATCTTTATACAGGAGCCGTCAATCAAGTTAAATGGTACTGCCAGACCTGATATTTCGACTTTAATTGATCCGGTTTATATGAACAAAGATCTTCAGACTCTGGCAATTGATCAGATCAGGTTTCAGAAACCGATACCTTTACAGACGTTGATAGCCTATTCCAACGCAGGTCAGGTTCTGAATCTAACTGACAAAGTTGACGGTTCCGGGAATCTTAACTGGACAACACCTGCAGGTACATGGATTCTTTACGGTGTTTTCCAGGGTTGGCACGGTAAGATGGTTGAACGCGCCGGTCCCGGTGGAGAAGGTTATGTGATTGACCACTTTTCAGGAAAAGCGATAAGTGATTATCTTAAATATTTTGACGATGCTTTTAAAGGGTATGACATCAGCTACCTGCGGGGCTATTTCAATGATTCATACGAAGTTGATGATGCACGCGGACAGTCATGCTGGACTCCTGATCTGTTCAATGAGTTTCAGGCAAGAAGAGGTTATGACCTCCGTCAGAACCTTCCGGCACTATTTCAGAAAGACAATCCCGAAAAAAATGCCAGAATACTATGCGACTACCGTCAGACAATATCGGATCTCATACTAGAAAAATTTACAACCGGATGGACCGAATGGGCCCATAAGCAGGGAAAGATTACCCGCGACCAGGCACATGGTTCTCCGGGAAATATCCTCGATCTGTATGCCGCCACCGATATCCCCGAAACAGAAGGAACAGAAATACTCAGGATGAAATTTGGTACTTCAGCAGCTAATGTTACAGGGAAAAAATATGCCTCTGCAGAAGCAGCCACATGGCTGGGGGAACACTTTTCGTCAACTCTTAATGATGTTAAAAAGGCTGTTGATCAGTATTTTATTGCCGGAGTAAATCATATTTTTTATCATGGAACCTGCTATTCCCCTAAGAACGATCCATGGCCGGGCTTCCAGTTTTATGCAGCGGTGGAGTTCTCACCGGTCAACAGCTTCTGGAACGATTTCCCTATTCTGAATAATTATGTTGCAAAGGTTCAATCATTTACACAGACAGCCAAACCTGACAATGATATCCTGTTCTACTTTCCGATCTTTGACAGGTTCTCTGATTACAACAATGCTATGCTTGAACATTTCGATGCAATCAGTCCGCGGTTTAATGGAACACCTTTCAAAACCGGGGCACAGACTATGGTAGAAAAGGGTTATGCTTTTGATTTTATCTCCGACCTGCAGATCATAAACACAACAACCAGTGAAGGTTCACTTCAGACAAGTGGAGGAGTTTCATACAAGACTATCATACTACCTGGGTGCAAGTATATTCCAGTCAATACTTTTAAGAAGATTCTCAGCTTTGCAGAAAATGGCGCTACAGTAATTGTACTTGGAAATCTTCCTGAAGATGTTTCAGGTTGGGCTGATCTGGAATCAAACCGTGAAAAATTCAGGAATCTCAAGGAAAAGCTGAATTTTAAAGAGACAGGAGATAAGGATATCAAACAGGCTATTGTTGGAACAGGGAAGGTTTTTATCGGCAATGATCTTAACCAGCTTCTTGCATTTGCGGGGATCCGCAGGGAATCGATGAGTGATAACGGGCTCAGGTTTTCGAGGAGGGCTGGCAAATCCGGCAGTTACTATTTCATTCTTAATCAGTCTGATAAATCATTTAACGGATGGATACCACTCCAGATCAAAGGAAAGTCAGCTGCAATATTCAACCCGATGACCGGCATAACAGGTGTGGCTAAAACACAGTTATCAGCCTCCGGAAATCTTGAAGTATTTTCCAGCCTGTTGCCTTATGAATCAATTATAGTTGAGACGTTCGCATCGGCCACCAGTGGTAATAAATTCATCTATTATGATATCATCTCATCACCTAAAGAGATTCAAGGGACATGGAAAGTAGATTTTATTGAAGGCGGACCTGAAATGCCTTCTTCAAAAGAGATAACTAAACTTGTTTCCTGGACTGACTTTGGCGGTGAGGCTGTTAAGAATTTCTCTGGCACTGTTAAGTACATGATCACTTTTGACAGACCAGCAGACAAGGCTGATGCATGGCAGCTTAATCTTGGGAAAGTATGTGAGAGTGCCCGTATCTTCCTCAATAGCAATGAGATATCAGGCTTGATAGGCCCTGGATATCAGACAGTTATCCAAAATATCCAACTGAAATCAATAAATACTCTTGAAATAAAAGTTTCGAATCTTTCTGCAAACCGTATCGCTTATCTTGACAGGAATAATATTCAATGGAAAAAATTCTACAATACTAATTTCCCATCAAGGTTGCCTCAGAACCGCAAAAATGGATTATTTGATGCATCAGCCTGGCTGCCAAGGGAATCGGGACTTATCGGGCCGGTGACGATGACGGCGATGAAGAAACGTTGAGCTTGGAGCTTGGAGAAGAAAAAAGCCTTAATTTTCTATTGTCTGATATACAATGAATCATTTATTGTATATTTATATCAAATATTGATATCATGAAGATACTTATTTCCTGGATGTCTTTTAATAATGACTTTAATAAAGAGGGCAAAGTGGACATTGAAAACAGTCCAAACTACAATATGCATAAGTTGTTCTGGAATTTTGACAAACATATTATTCTCTCCTCAGCCAAAGAGGATGATACCAGGATGATAGTCCTTGAGAACCAGATGAAACGTTCTTTCCCGGACCATGATATTGAGGTAAAATACATGAATATCAACGATGTTATAAGCATACCTGAGATAAAAACAAAAGTTGAATCATTATTGGTTTCGCTAAAGAATGACGATATCACTATTTACTTTTCGCCTGGGACTTCTGCAATGCAGGTTTCCTGGTATATCTGTCACACTTCATTGGGATTAAAAACAAAACTTGTTCAGGTGCGGCCTGCTGCAAAATCAAAGAAAAAGCAGAATGAACTTTTAGAGATTATTACGGAACAATCTACAGTACCGGTTACATCAATACTTAAAGAGCAATTATTTGATAATAAGACAGGAGATAAGATATTATCAGATGATTATTTAATAACTGAAAGTCTTAAAGATGTTTACAACCGGGCTGATAAGATCGCGCAGACAGATAAGGTAACCGTATTGATCAATGGTGAGACCGGAACGGGGAAGGAACACCTTGCAAAATACATACATAATAATTCAATCCGGAAAGACAAACCTTATATTACAGTCAATTGTTCGGCCTTCAATGATGAACTATTGGCTGCACAACTATTTGGATATAAGAAGGGTGCCTTTACGGGAGCAGATAAGGACACAAAAGGATTGTTCGAAGAGGCTGAAGGTGGTACCATATTTCTGGATGAGATTGCAGATATTTCGCCAAGGTTACAACAAACATTATTGAGAGTACTTCAACAAAAAGAGATCCAGCCTCTTCAGGATAAACCCCGTAAAGTCGATGTAAGGGTAATAGCCGCAACAAATAAGGATCTTCCTGAACTCTGTCATGCGGGGAAATTCAGGTGGGATCTTTTTTACCGGCTTGCTATTGCTGAGCTGGAGTTACCTACACTGCAAAATCGTGGAAGTAAAGAACTTGATGAAATGATCAATTACTTTCTCAGAAAAAAGAGTGAAGAATTACTAAAACCAAAAGAACTGAAAATCAATACTGAAGTCTTGCAGTTTATGCATAATTACTCATGGCCGGGAAATATCAGAGAACTGGAAAATCTTATTGAAACGCTTTATATTTTCTGCGATATAGATGTAACAATCAAAGATATCCCTGAAAGATTCAAAGAATCAAATAAAGAAACATCTTTAAGATGGGAGGATATTGAAAAAGCTCATATTGAGAAAGTCCTGAAATTGAAGAAGGGGAATCAACGTCAGACCTGGCTGGCGCTTGGTTATGGATCGATAAATACTCTTCGAAATAAGATTAAAGAATACGGTATTGATTTGGAAGGGAATATTAACTAGCACATTATTAGTTAGATAATGTATACTCAGACCATCTAACCTACCATTACCCTCTCTGCATTATTGTTTATCCGGTCTATAATTGACACTATCTTTCCAACCTGATCATCGGTGAATACACCAAATACTCCTTTATCGTTAATGTCGGTAAACGGCGGTTGCACAAGCATAGCCTTTTCAATTACTCCATTTACAGTAAGATGGTCAATAAGTTTATTGATGAACTTTATCTGAGTCGCCGAAATGGGAACAGCTCCAAGTAACTCCGAGAACTCCTGCTTTGCTGCAAAAGAATCAAGTCCAACGATCTTTCTTACAAAAAAAGAAATAGGATGATCCACTCCGAAAGCCTTCTGGAATTTTTCTTTTGTACCAAGTGTCCCTTGCTCAAATATCAATCGCTCCAGCTCATTCAATTCATCTGAAGTCAGCGGTTTATTGGTCCTTAACTTTGATATTGTCAGATGATTGAGGTGTTCCTTAAGAAAATGTTCAACCCTGAACCGGTAGGCTTCCATATCTTCATAAGGCTTTATCAGGTCTTTAATTCCGACTTCCTCTTCATTCAGATAATCCTCAAAATCTGAATAATAAACATTCCCCATCTTACCTTCCGCATAAACGGCAAGATCTCGTAGCTCAATCCTAAGATTCTCAAGTGATAGAAGATCGAGAGTTTTGACATAGTCTCTTTCAGCTAGCGGTCTGATAATAGATTCTTTCAAGGCTATATCTCTGATATTCCTCTTTTTCAATAATTCATTTGCTATCGTTATAAGATCATCAATAAGCCCCAATTCAGAAGGAAATTTACTGATCTTTGCATGCATTAGATTTACCATCAGAAGATCAAACCTCCGGGCCGCTTCATCTCCCTCCACAGGAGGCAGAAGCTGAACAAGGGTCTGATCAATTTCTTCAATATCCTGACTCTTAAGATTATTTAACTTTTCCCTCGTCCGGTAAGTAAGCAACTGCTTCATATATGGTTTGACGATGAAACTTTCATTGTCAATCCTGCAGATCTCAATCTGAGTTAGATTTAATAATGCTTCCCTGAACCCTGAATATTTTTCATAGTCAGCATGATTCATGTTTGCAATTGCCTGCAGCATACTGAGGCGACGGGTAAAGATCCTCTGACTTATACTCTCTGTTATACCCGATTCTTTTTTATTAATAGTCGTCTCAAAAAACTCAAAATTTTCACAGAGGTCGAAAATGTAAAAGTTCTTTTTGTCATTTCCCTCTCCGAATAATCCCGGACATAACCTTGTTCCCCTGCCAATCATCTGCCAGAACTTTGAATATGACCGTACAGGTTTGAAGAAAACCAGGTTCACAATCTCCGGGACATCTATGCCTGTATCAAGCATATCTACCGATACGGCAACCTGTGGAAATTTTTTCCTGTCCTTGAATTTATCAATAAGATCCTGGGAATAATCGGCATAATTATCAATAACATCAAGATATGCACCACCATATTCGGGGAACTCTTTGTAAAACAATTTCTGGATGAACTCCGCATGTTTGTGATTCTTCGCAAAAATAATGGTCTTCCCAAGTTTGTCTCCTCCTTCTACCTTCAGTCCATGCTTCAGAAGATGTGCTATGACCTTCCTCACTGTATCGGCATTGAATAACCAGTCATTTAAAGAACTTGCCGTTATCTCCTCAGGCATATACCCAGTCTCTTCATCATAAAAGAGATCTTCGTATTCCGATTTTTCCTTTTCCGCAAGATCGTGGTATTTAATTCCTTCCCTGACAAACTTAAGAGGAACGCTCATTCCTACCGGCGGTACAAGAAACTTATCAGTCACTGCTTGTTCCAGTGAATAATAATATGTCGGATCATATTTTGGCAGTTCGAACAGTCTGTAAGTATCCCGGTCAACCTCATCTTTCGGGGTAGCTGTGAGACCAATAAGCATAGAATCAAAATAGTCGAAAATTGCCCTGTACTTCTGATATACAGAGCGATGCGCCTCATCAATAATTATAAGGTCGAAATGACCAGGGGTATAAAACCGGCTTTCTTCATTCCGTGCCGTATCGATGAGGTTAAGTATTGTCGGATATGTTGACAGCACTATCCTGTTGTTTTTTTCTTCCTTGTTTTTTGTAAGATTAACTGTTGAGAGTGATGGCAGGTGCTCGTTAAAAGCATCCTTTGCCTGTTTAACCAGGGCATTTCGGTCGGCAAGAAAAAGGACTTTCGATACCCATCCGGCTTTAACGAGAATATCCACTAATGCTATAACGTTACGCGTCTTACCTGAGCCGGTAGCCATCACAAGGAGTGCTTTCCTGTAAGATCCGGTAATACCTGAGGGTTTTTTGTCTGTGCAGAAATGTTCTGTTACCCGTCGTATTGCCTCCACCTGATAGTATCTTTCTGAGATGCTCCTGTTTACAGGAATTGTGCGGATATCCAATCGTTCATTTCTCCTGTCAACTGCAAGCTGTAACTCATCTCTTGAATAAAAACCGTAAATTTTTCTTGGCGGATAAAACGTATCATCCCATATTCTTGTTTCAAATCCGTTTGTAAAGAATATAACTGGTCGTTGGCCGATAAGTTTTTCAAGACAGTCAGCATATAATTCAGCCTGATGCTTACCTTTTTCGGGACTATGAATTGTCTTCTTTGCTTCAATAACAGCAAGCGGCAATCCGTTCTCTCCCCATAATACATAATCCACGTACCCATCACCTGTTTCATTTGGCATGCCTGTTACAGGATACTCCCTCACACACTGGCTTTTATTTCCGGTATTATTATGGATCTTCCATCCGGCTTCGGCTATTGTCAAGTCGATCAAAAGAATACGGGTTTCTTCTTCATTGTAAGATATCGGACCCTGTTCAGTTGTCACTTTCCTCCTGCTGCGGATCTGTTCTGAAAGATCCTCGTTCTGTTTCTTTAGTTCGTCGATCTTAACTCTGAGTGATGAAAGTTCTTTTTCCCTAAGGGTTAGTTCCTCCATTTGTGATTTCAGAAGGTTTTTATCTTCTGCAAGTTGTTTAGAGGTTAATAATGTTTCTGA
Organism: Bacteroidota bacterium; assembly: GCA_037143835.1. GTDB lineage: Bacteria > Bacteroidota > Bacteroidia > Bacteroidales > VadinHA17 > LD21. The sequence goes on along the minus strand of JBAWXY010000017.1, from coordinate 12,939 downwards.
AATATATGCCGAATTGAATCTCGGTTTTTTAAACTCCGTTTTTCCATAGGCTCCGGCAAAGTATGTGAGAAAATCGTAAAGGATCAGCAGGGATTGTTCTGATTGCTTTTTTGAGATCTCCTGACCATGAGCAGCAAGATTTCCTATTTTGCGTACAAGGTGAAGGGAGTCACGGATCTGCCCGGGCAATCTATTCCCGAAACTCCAATTGTTCATAAGGTTTGCCAGGCTGGTATCGAATGGCATCTCCAGATCGGGGTCATTCTCAAACATCCAGTGAATGGCTTTTTCAAGAGTTATCCTTGAGAATAGAGCTGACACTTCCGGTTCAGAAAGCGACATGGTTTCAGCCTTAACAGCGAATCTGTAAAGCTCCTGCCAATCTGTTTCAAGAAACCGGAAGTTGGAGTTCATATTCAGATATTATTCGTAATCAGGCTTTTAAAGGTAATAAATATTATTTAACTGAATTGAAAAATAAAGGTAATGTGATACAATTTAATAATCCACCATACGCCGAAAGTTCATCCGGAATCTCAACAGGTATCACTTTAGAACCTCTAATGTCCTCAATTGTCTTAATAACCTTTTGATTAAGATCGCCCTGCCCCTGATACTGAGGTAAATAGAAAGTATTCCCGATTCGCAGGAAATTCAGATAGTTTCCCCATGCATTTTCAAAGAATTCCAAAGTACCCTCAGCTTTTTTATAACTGTATCTACCTTCCCTGGGCAGATTATTGACAATCCTGATAACATCAAATTTCAGACATTGCAGATGACCTGCAACGGTATCAGACCAAATCCTGGATTTATCTTCAGCCGAATCAGGGTATTTTGAAACCAGGACGGTGTTTTCGTTGATGAACCGTACAGCTCCATCCATATGACCAGTATCATCATAAGGTTCAGTCGGAACAATGATAAGATGATCAATTCCTAATTCTGTTCTGAATGTTTCACGGACATCTTCGATAAGAAGATTTTCATTATCCGTAATAATCCTGTTTGAAACTAGGGCAGTCCCTGCACCGTTGTGTACAAAGTTGCCTCCGTCAAGATTCAGGTCAGTACCTTTTACTTTAATTATTTCAAACTTTTTATATCCAAGCTTACCGGCAAATTTTCTGCCAGCTTTATTGTTGTTATCCATTATCTCATTTTGGAAAGATGTATGGAAGTAATTGGGCTGATAATTAAAGAAAAATGACCAAGCCTTTCCTTCAACAGAATAAAACTGAGGGCCGAAATCCCTGATCCATATATCTGATATTTCAGGAATTAATACAATTTCAGGCTTTACGCTTTTTGAAAAGCGTGAGTTGATAAAATCTGCATCCTTTTCATTCTGCACAATAATTATGACAGAAGATTCAGGCAATAAAGTATCAATAAAGCTTAAATAGAAATTTTTCAACTTCCCTGTACCTGCCCGCAGATGTTCAGGCCATACAAGGGCTATCGAGTCGGGAGTCGTCCATTCAGGGATTAATGTTTTCATATCTTGGGCTTGTTAAATACTTTTACATTTTAGCTATTTGCAATTTCTCGCAATCTCCTATCAATCATATCCCAGCGCATGTTCAGGTTTATTGTTTTTATGAATATTGGATGAGTATTATATTTATAAGAAAGATTATAATCCTCTTCAATTTGTGGATATAAAAGGATTCCAGTTGCATTTTTGTTTTTAGCCATATCTGCTTCCTGATTAAGCAGGTAGCTAAAAAGCTGGTATAGGTTAGCGGATTTTATTTTCTTCCGCTCAAACCTTTCAGCAAGAGTTTCCTGATAGTATTTGGTATCAATAATGATCTTTTTCTCATCATTCTCAAGTGTAATATCTGTCATCATTCCCGGGATGAAATTAGAATGACTCAGATCTTCATAAGAGAACTGCCACGAAATTGACTCTCTCCTGACTTTATAAAGACCTTTCAATTCAATCTTATAGAAATTAAATATAAAGTTTTCAAAGAGTCTGTACATTTTTATTTCATCCCTTGTGAAATCAGTAAAGTACCTGCCACCTTCCTTCTCAGATGGTAAAAGATTTTCATGAATAAGTTCACAAACATTTATGACAAATCCGTAAAAACGATTATTCCTGTTGAGTCGTAACCTAAGGAAATGTGACTTTGTAATCTCAATCTGCCTTATTTCAGGGAACATCCAGAGGAGATAGCGAATCTCTTCTTTCAAGCCCCTGTCAAGTGTGTTAACAAACATTAGTTGCCTGAGGGTTGAGACAAGTATCTGATTCAATAAAACATCAGGAGAAAATTCATCAAATCTGCAAATTGTACGTTGCCTGTCCAATGTATTTGCCTTCAGTGTTTCGCTTACAGCAAGCTTACCTTTAATACCGACTACCTCGGTTTCATATTCCACGTAACTTTGCTCAATACCTCTTTTAAGAAGAATTCTGGTTGAGTTAATCAATACTTTAGCAAGGAGATCAATTAAGTTGGTAAGGCCATCAGTTGAAACACGCACCCGGTTTTTTTCATCGAGCATGTTCCACGAATAGCTAAGAAGATAATATATATTCTCGATTGGAATAGCCATCCTCAATATTCAATTATCTTCATCATATCATCTACATTGGCAGGATTATCAAACCAGATTTCCTCAAGAAGCGGACGGATTTCATATTTCAACACATCTGAGTACCATTCATTCTCATCCTTTTTGCCATTATAGGTACAGAAGTAACTGTGCCCTATCTGGAAGCCGCTCCCAAGGCTGATATCTCCGGAAATCTTCTTATTCACTTTTGGGACATTTGTACAAATGAAATCTGCAAGCTTATCCGATATACCTTTGAATTTTAAGAAATTAAGAAATTGTACATCATACTCTGGATCAAGATGAAAAAAAGCAAATCTCCGGCGGAGTGCATAATCAACTATTGCCAGAGACCTGTCGGCTGTATTCATTGTACCTATAATGTACAGGTTATCCGGGACAAAGAACGTTTCTTCTTCATCCTCGGCATAAGTCAGTTTAACTGCGTATTTTTCATTTCTTTTATCGGGTTCAATCAGCATCATCAGTTCACCAAATATTTTGCTGAGGTTGCCCCTGTTTATTTCATCAATAATAAAAAAGAAATCACGGTCGGGATGTGCATGTGCCTGCTGGCAAAAAGTAAAGAATACCCCGTTTTTTATCGAAATTCCCCCCTTCTTTACCATTCTTAATCCCTGGATAAAATCTTCGTAACTGTAGGATTGATGAAATTGAATCATCTGTATTTGCGAATCGTTTATCCTACCCATGATCTGGTATGCTATTTTACGGGCAAGGAATGTTTTGCCGACCCCGGGAGGGCCCTGAAGGATTATATTCTTTTTCCTGATCAGCAGATCAGAAATCTTGTTAAACGAAGTCTCACTGATAAAAGGTTTATCAGTATCTTCTTTGAAATTATAAGCTCTGATATCCGTGATCTGCTGCTTCTTTTCCTGAATAATATTCTTATTATCAATTATTTCTCTAATAATATCAAATTCATCTTCAGTAAGCCGAAACAAGCTTCCCTGGTTATTGATGAATACCTCACAATTACTTAATGCAGGATCATTTTGTACTTCATTCCAGTGTACAGGTATATCAAGCTTTTCCAATAATCTAAACTCTATTACTTCTCCCTCTTCTTCTGATTGGTGAATAGATTGGGTAATTTCAAATAATGCCTTGATCTGTTTTGTGGGAGTACTTTCATATCCGATCATAAGATCACCAGGCTGAACAGATTCAAAATATTTATAGACCCTTCTTTTATTACCCTTTTCATTATGAGTTGTATATGTTTGCTTGTCGCCTTCATTGTATGAACTAATCTTCCATATAGAAGGATTTGCATTTATCCACCAGAAACTTGAAGTTTTATCTGATTCAGGTTCGGGTTCAAGTTCGGATTCGAGCCCAGGTTCCTCCATCAAGGTTGTAGGTAAAGGCTTTTGATCCTCATAATTACCTGAGAATTTCAAATCATATTTATCAAACAATTCTCTTAACTCAGGATATTGCCTGACATATTCACTCAACAGAAAATCCCAAACAAGTGTAGGACTGAAAGTGTCGGGACGAAAAAATGTTTTGTATCCCTTCAGCGAATCTGATTTGTAATGATATACAAGATCAGTAATCCAATTTACTTTGCGTCTGTGTTTGTAAGGTTCACTATCATCGGAGTCATAATAATAATCTCCTTCAATAATTCCGATACCAATACAGGTATTCACACCTTTGGCAGCAAAAACCACATCTCCAATGTTAGCTGATCTAAGAAGCCACAAATTCCACGATTGATTTGAAGATGCTTCAGGTTCGAGCCCTGCTTTAATATTCAATTCCTTCCATGAAGTTATTGAGGTAATATCACCGACGTTCAAATGCCTCATATAAAGTGCTGCAACACCTTCTTCCCTGAATCTGGACCATTCTGAGGCTTGTTCTCCAGGTGCAAACTTGAAATAATTTCTAATTGCATTATTGAGTTTTATTGTCTCTTCCTTTTGCTTTTTAAAAGTAGAAATTACCTCTGTATAATTATTTATCTCAACAACCTGGTTAGGTTTCTTATCCCTTAATTCAGATCCTGCAATCCTTCCAGCCTTCAGAATGTCTCCAATCTGGATAAAAAATTGGTAAGCATCCCTGTGAGAATTTTTATGCAGAGGATATATTGCTATCCAGCACTTGTCGTCGCCAAAATTAGATGGGCCACAGAAATCGACAACATGATATGTGTAATCAGCTAGCTCTAAATCGCTTATTACTTGTTTAGCAATCTGAAGTAGATAAAGGTTGACAGTATCTTTATAAACTCTGCGGAAGAAGATAGTATGAAAAACGCGCCATGGTTTTTGCCAGTTAGCAAATATATCACGTTTCGGAGAATGGTACTCATCAAGTTCTTTCAAAATCCTTTGGTTGTAGGATGAAAAATATGATTTGTCTTTTGTTCGTATTTTTTCTTTAATCAGTTCGGTAAGTTCTTCTGTTGCCTTTTGGCCATTAAGGAGCTGCCGGACAACCTCAGCACGAAGCAAGGCAACAGGTTGAAATCTCCTTTCAGGATCACCATATTCTTTGAAAGTATCCTCAAGAACTTCTTTAGGAAGCCTATTAAGATCCTCATAAAGAGTTTCAGGTTGCTCGAAATATTTTTTGTACTGCTTTGCAAGATTCCTGATATATTCAATTTGTGCTTCCATGGCATTAATTGGTTTTATATTAATAAAATCCACTCTGGGAGTATTCTTACTTTTGTCTTTTTCCTTTTGTCTTTTGTCTTTTCATAACTCTCCTTTAAACGCCCTTTGCAGCAAACTCTGAAACAGCTCTTCGCTTTTACTGAAACTCTTTTGAGTTAATTTTTTCTGTTCCTCAATTCTGTCAACAATTTCTGCAAAACGATTCTGTAAATTAACTGGAGGAATAAGAATTTTAATATTCTGCATTTCTTGCGCATTAATATTTGCCATGCCAATTATACTTTTGCACATTCCAATTAATGTGGTTTTACCATGTTTTGAATTTAGATAAGCGGAAATATAAATTGAATTAGCTTTTTGGTTTACTCTTACCCTAATAAGATAACCCGCAATTACCATTTCCTCATGTTTTTTGTAAACAGCAGTCTTCCCGACCAATTCTTTACTATTTGTCCTATTAAATAATATATCTCCATTCTGGACAATATATTTAGCCTTTTCGTCATCTTTAATGTCAACATATTTCATTTCAGTAAAATCCATGTTCCCATCATAAGTTAAATTATTCATTCTTAAATATGGGTAACTACCTTTATCAGAAGACTTATTACTAGTTCCATATTTTACTTCCGATACTAAATCTCTGATTGTACCAACAGGAAATTTATATTGATTTTTTTCTGGATCCCCAAACATCTCATAAAACACACTTTGAGCCAGCTCGTTATATTTTTCAAGGATTTGGCGGTTTTTGCGGCGGATTGAGTCGGCATGATCGAGGATTGTGGCAATGCATTGTTGCTCTGGAAGTTCGGGTAAAGGGATTGTGACTCCATCTATGAATTTTCTAGATATTCCTCCAACAGTAGCCCCACGGAAATCTCTCATTATTTGTCTATTTCCAATATCACTTTTAAGAAAGTGGAATACATACTTTGGAAAAGCAAGATTTTCATCAATTTTAATTCTAAAAACATGTTCATTTATTGAAGCTTCTATAAAGGGGAAATCAGCAGATAAAAAAGATATTTTCCCTGTAGTGGCACCATCTTTAACTATCAAAATATCAGCGTTGCTCAGTTTTCCTGATGTCAAGGAATTATAAAACTCTCTTGAAACCCGTTTTACATTTTTAAAAGTAAATCCTCCATCACTATCAAGATGTTCTGCTCCCAAACTTGGAATTTCTCCCTCGCTAGTTACTCCACCCTTTGGCCTCGATCCACTTTCTAATTCGCTAATTATTTCTGATAGAATCTTCATAGCTTAAGTAATCCCTTCAATGAGTGAAATGAACTCAATTTTTCAGTTTCTAAACTTTCAATCTGGTTAATAATATCCTTTGGATCAACATGGTTAATCAATTCATATATAATTTCTCTGTATTTATTAATTGATAGGTCAAATCCGTTTCTACGTATTTCTTCAACCGTTACAAAAAAAGATTTCTCTGTTCGGCTTCTTTCTAATTCTTTAGACTTATTCTTCCAATGGGAAATAATATCAGGAATATCATCACTCTCACTCTTTTGCCTTTTATCATCCAGACTATAACCATCAGCCGTCATATCGTAAAACCAGACATTTGAGGTTCCTCCCTTTCCTGTTTTGGTAAAGAGCAATATTGCTGTCGATACTCCCGCATAAGGGCGAAATACACCCGCCGGCATTGAGATAACACCTTCAAGTTGGTGGTTATCAATTATTTCTTGTCTTAGAGATTTATGTGCATTTGAAGAACCAAATAATACACCATCAGGAACAATTACTGCACATCGTCCGCCAACTTTTAAAGACCTCAGCATAAGAGCCAGGAAAAGTAGTTCTGTCTTTTTGGTCTTAACAATTTTAAGAAGACCGCTCTCGACACTTTCGTAATCGAGAGAACCTTTAAACGGTGGATTTGCAAGAACAAGAGTAAATTTCTCTTTCATTCCGGCATTTGATTCGGAGAGAGAGTCCTTATCATCGAGATTGGGGTTTTCGATACCATGGAGCAGCATGTTCATGGCTCCAATACGAATCATGGTGGCATCGAATTCATTACCGTTAAACATTTTAGCGTTGTAATGGTCGCGGAATGATTGTCTATGGAAAAGATCAGGTTTATGCTGCCTGAAATATTCACTTACTGCAACCAGGAATCCGCAGGTTCCTGCTGCAGGATCACAAACTATATCATCTTCTTTCGGTTCCATTAGCTCAACCATCATTTTTATTATATGCCGCGGAGTGCGAAACTGGCCGTTTTGTCCGGCAGTGGCAATCTTAGAGAGCAGGTATTCATAAAGATCACCTTTGGTATCGAGATCATCCATCGGAATCTCCGAGATCATACCAACCACCTTGTCGAGAAGGTTAGGAGTTGGTATCATGAAAGTAGCTCCCTTCAGGTATTTGGAATATGATGAACCGTTCTCGGTTGCCAGGTTTTTCATCAGAGCAAAGACGCCTTTATCACTGGTAAAAATGCTATACATCTTTTCAGGAGCAAAATTTTTGAATCTGCTCCAGCGGAGGTCTTGTTGTTCCGGACCAAAGTATTTCCTTCCGGCAGTCCCACCAAGCATATTGGTTTTGAGCTCCTCGCGGGTTTCAAGTTCATCGAGTCGTTTAATAAACAGCAGGTAAGTTATTTGTTCAATAACTGTTAGAGGGTTAGCTATTCCGCCTGTCCAGAAAGCTTCCCATACCTTATCAACCCTGTTTCGTAGTTCGCCTGTGAGCATTGTTATTTTGTTTTAGATTCAATTAAATTTCCTACCCATTCTATTGACTCAAGAAGTCCGTATTTAAATGAAAGTAACTGATTATTTGAGGGAACATATTCATCCTCTTCGCTTCTTGAATGAGATCCTGAAGAACTTCCTGAATAGTAAATTCCATTCGTGCTTGAAAAAATTCCGGCAGGAATTTCTTTTACACTATTTGAAAAGTACTTTAAAATCCCAACTGTTCTTGAGCCCAGACTAATTTTATTACCTGATTTTTGAATATGTGTAATATAATCACTTATTGAGGCAAATCCTTCATAGTATAAACCAAGAATATCCATGTTCCTTTCATTCAAAATCCTGATTTTTCCAAGCTCATTTTTTATTCCTGTCTCATCCCGGGGATCTTCAATTTTAAAATAAAGGTTAACAAAATCTCTTATCTGGCTATCTGTAAAATATTTTTCTACAAAGGAGAGAGCTGCAGGGTATTTTCTGCTGACAATCATCTTTTCAGTACCACTGAATTTTTCCCTGATTTTTGAAAACAGCAAATCCTCCTCCATGTTTTTTTTAAAAATTCTTTCATCATTCGGCAGGAATGCTGATGCAGTATCATAATGGCCCGTAAGAATGTAATAATCAATATTTTTCCCCGATTTGTTCAAATCGCGGATGGCGGTTGTTATATGCTGTGGGTTATCTCCAGACTCATCTTTTCTGGTTTTACCTAGTGCATCTAAAATAACAGCAGAATATCTATTAAGATTCTCAAAAAGTTCTGTTTTTGCTTCTTCCCAGTCTTCATAATGTATCAGTTCGATTTTATACTCACCATAAGCCCTGTCCTGTAAAGCCTTAGCATACCTTGGATCATCATCTACAAGCAATACTTTTATATAATAATCCATATTTATATATTTTTGGGTAATTGTATTTGGATATAAACTCCCATTTTTAAAACTTCCTTTTGGCTCTCAGATGAAATATGCATTATCCTTTCTTCAGTTATCACAGTTAGTTTTCCTCCATGCTTTTTTACGATTTGTGCCATGATAAATCCACCTAAACCGCTCCCCTGGGTATCTCCACTTCTTTTGCCGAATTCAACAAATGAATCTTGAGTAATTGATTTAGGAAATGGATTGCCATTATTCATTAGATTCAGATATTTAAAATCTTCATCCTCCGTCAGATTGATAAAAATAGTTTTATTTATTTCATCCTTTACGTATCCATGTTTAGCTGAATTTATCAAGAAATTTCTAATTACCAGAGTGAAGAGATCTCTATCAATCAATAATGTAGCACTATCCAAATCTTTATTATTATTACCTGTTCCAATGATAATTCTGAATCCACTTAAAACATGATTTTGTTTGGAACATTCTTCAGAAATAAACTTAAAATAATTTGTTTCTGCTAGATTAAGACTTGCATTTGAAACTTCTAAGATTTTTTTCAAGTTATCCAGAAGGCTTTTTATATCAGCCATATTTCTTTCTAGAGACTCAAAAACTTCTTTTACTGATAGTGAGTTTCTTCTTTCAGTAACTTTTAATTCAAAATCAATGTTTTTGGTTTTAATAAATGATTTCAATGTCTTAACATAATTATTAACTCCACCTGCAATGTTACCAAGCTCGTGTTCAACAAATCCAAGGTAATCAGGGATCTCCTTCTGAGGCAGATTCAATTGTCCTTTCAGATTGGCGACCTCGTTTGTTTTGAGGTCGATAATTGCCTCCTTTTTGGTATTAAGAATTGATGCCTGCTCTTCGATTGAAGGAAGGTAAATCCTGGCATTAAGAAGATCTGCTTTTGATACCCTTTTTAAAGAAGTTGAACCTGTTGCAAACCTGTCGAGTTTTTCAATAAAACTTTTATTTGCCAGTTCATAGATTATATATTCTGGAAGTATTTTATTCTTGAACGAGGGTTTAAGAGTCAGGATATGGATATTTTGAGAAATTACAACCGGTTCTGAACCATCAAAGTAAGAAGGCTTATAACTACCCACAATACTACCGATAAGAACCGCTTCCTTATCAAGATAACTTCCCGGTTTAATTTCAAAAGGCTGCTTTGAGATATCTAACTTGAAATCAAAGTAATTCACATTGAGTCCGGAAGTATTTATATATTTAGTATCATGCCCTTTTGTGCTTTGCCAGTAGTAATCAAAAACATCCCCTAATCTAACCCAGTTTTTTGTGTCAGAAGAAGGATTGTCTTCGAGAAGATATCTTTTTACCGACAGATTAAGTTCCTGTGGATTTAAGTTTTTAATTGCGAAATAATCAGAATGATAATAAGAAACGGGCTCAGATAATTGATCCTCAATTTCATGTTTAGAAACATCTTTAAATGAACTTTGAATGATACTGATTATTTTTTTAGTTTCAAGATTTATCTCATTCTTTTCCGGTTTATTCAGTAAATATAGGTTCTCTGCATCAATCAGGTATGTAAATTCATTTATTCTATTACTGTTTAATATAAGAAGACTTGTTTTAATTCCGGAATCCGGTAAAAACAGTCCTGCCGGGAGAGAAATTATCCCCTCAAGCAGAGAATGATTAAGGATATAACGTTTGAATTCCTTTTCTATATTATCCTGACTGAAAAGGAATCCTTCAGGCATAAGAATAATTGCCCTCCCTTTAGATTTAAGTTTGGATAATATTGAACCAAGGAATACAAGGTGAGACTTATTTGTAGAGGGTAAATCTTTCCAAGAATACTCTTTTGATAAAATTGCATTAACAGGAGGATTACATACAATCAGATCATATTGTTTTTTTAATACAATCTTTAAAGAATCGAATAAATGGAAGTCATTGATATTGATCTTGTTAATTATCAAGTTAGTAAAGGCTAAAAGATAAGTATGAGAATTAATCTCTTCCCCTTTAAAGAAAAACTCTATAGATTGATTATTCCTTCTGATCATAACAGGCAAGGTTCCTATACCTGTTGCTGGATTATAAATACTTCTTAATGGGAATAGAATGGCTAAACCGGCAATAAGTTCAGCAAGAGTATCAGGTGTTGTAAACAGACCAAGATTAAAATTTCTTTTTGATACGGTGCCAATAATATTAATATATAATTCGGAAAATACTTTATCAGGGAGATGGCTTCTTCTGAGGTCAATTTCTGTAAGATCGGTCAACAACTTTTCAAGGTTAAAGTTCCTCTGTTTATTCAACTCTAAAGAAATTTCAGATATTATTAATTTCAGATCAGGATATGTTTCCTCTAATAGTCCAAGGAATTGCAAGAATCCATTATAGTCACAGATTATCTGAAGAGGTTTATGAAAAGTATTTATAAGAAGATCAACATTATCAAGAATTCTTTTAAAAAAGAAGCATAATGGAATCGTTATAACATTTGATAATGAATCCGAACCATGAATCAACTCTCCTCTTTGTGAATCCAGAATCTTCCATAACGCAAACTGAACCTGGGTCTCCGAAATATGGAAAAGAGAAATCTGTTTGCCATTTTTTTCGAACAGTTCAAGATAATTATTTACCCTTGAATTTATCTGTGATGGAGGAACAGACTTATTATCTCCACGTTTATATAAGCCTGCACTATTAATGATACCTGCAATCTCTGTAGCAGTCATTGACCTTTTAGAGTCAAGCAAAACTTGTTTTATTGCTTCATGCAGAGTCATAATACTTTGTTCACTTTTTGTTCAATAAATTTAACCATTTTATAGAGATCAGCACTAATATTTTGAATTCAGATTTCAAATCCCATATTTCAATTATAATGCCAATTCCATATGTTATTGATTATCTGTATTTTAACATATATTTATATGTCAGTATTTATAATACAAAATCATTTATTGATATATTATCAAAATTTAATATAAAAAATTGTTTATTGCTGAAAAATACTCAGAGTGTATTGTACCTTGTTGGGCGTAGAGCAGTAAGATTCACCAACGCTAAGCGCGGAACACTATGTTCTTCAATCATTCAAGGCCTGATAAACCATGGCTTTGAATTTATCCTGTATTTCAGAATGTCGGAGTGGACTTTGCTGCATAAATAAAAGGCAGACAAGGTGTTCCTTTGGATCGGCCCAATAAGTGGTCGCAAAATAACCACCCCATGAAAATGATCCTTCAGACATTCCAAGTTTAGCCTGTCCATTAGCTGTAGTGATCTGAAATCCAAGGCCAAACTTATCCTTTCCTACGTTTAAATTGCCAATCTGATTGGTTGTCATTAATTCTACAGTTCGCCTGGAAAGAAGTCTTATACCGTTATATTCCCCATTATTTAACAACATCTGCAAAAAGATGGCATAATCTTTTACAGTAGAACTTAATCCGGCTCCCCCGGAATAATATGTGCCTTCAATTAAGGGATAATTAACACTTTCTCCTGGTGCGTTCACCAGATGACGGTTTTTATCTTCAGTGATGACTTTTACCAGCCTGTCAAATTTTGATGAAGGAAGATAAAAATATGTATCATTCATACCTAATGGTTCGAAGATATGCTTCTGAAAATAATGATCCAGACTCTCACCAGATAATACCTCAACAAAATATCCGAGGACATCCGCATTTAATCCATAAGTGAATCTTTCACCCGGTTGGTGCACAAGTGGTAATTTGCCCAGTGCTTTGATTTTGTCGCCCAGCACTATTTTATCATTCCCAAAACCTCCCGGAATGTCTGATTTTGCATAAATAGCTCTCATATTTTTTGAGCCAATGCCTGCATAGTCAATCCCGGAAGTGTGAGTCAAAAGATCTCTTATTGTTATTTCACGATTCGCCGGGACAGTAGTATAAGTAGTATCTTTTTCATTGAACTGGTCAAGAACCCGGGGATTGGCAAATTCCGGAATATATTTTGAAATCGGGTCATCCAGTAGAAATTCCCCCTCCTCAAATAACATCATAACTGCAATACTGGTTATCGCTTTTGTTTGAGATGCTATACGGAAAATATTATCTCTTTGCATAA
>JBAWXY010000016.1:0-24978 GCA_037143835.1 Bacteroidota bacterium | reverse complement strand
AAGTTATGCTCTGCTTGGAGATATGATAGATATCCTTTTGAATAGCTGTAAAAAGACTTTTCCCGGAATCCCTGTTTATATCTATGGACACGGTCTGGGCGGAGGTATTGTTCTTGATTATCTGTTACGCAGAAACCCTAAGGTTAAAGGTGCAATAGTTACATCGCCATGGCTCCGTCTTTCATTTGAACCGGCAAAGGTTAAACTTATTATGGCTTTTATAATGAAAAATCTGCTTCCCGGACTCATCCAGCCATCAGGGCTTAATGTAAGTCACATCTCTCACGATGAAGCAGTTGTTGAAAAATACAAAACCGATCCTCTTGTTCACGGAAAAATATCTGTCAGCCTCTTTCATGGGGCAATGACAGCTGCAGCATATTCACTAAAACATGCTTCAGACCTTAAAGTCCCGACGCTTATGCTCCACGGTAGTGATGATCTGGTCTATTCACCCGAAGGCAGTCGCGAATTTGCGGGAAAAACCAGTTTGGCTGATTTGAAAATATGGGATGGCGGATATCATGAATTGCATAATGAACCATTTAAAGATGAGGTGTTTGCATATATAATAAACTGGATAAACCGGAAACTTGCATAATGAATTATTCAATTTAGAGACATGGAGCTCAGGACCACATTTAATATTGAACCATCCCGGGATAAGATCTCCTATAACGATCCTGTGATGTTCATCGGATCATGTTTTGCCTCATCAATCGGCTCGCAGATGGAGATGGGTCGTATGCAGGTAATGATAAATCCTGCAGGAGCAGTGTTTAATCCTGTTTCAGTCTGTATTACAATAGATACCATTACATCAGGAAAGGAATTTGTTCAGGACGACTTATATTATCACGATGGAAAATATCTTAGTTTCTATCACTACACTGATTTTTCGTCTGACGACCCGGTAAAAGTTCTGGGGAAGATCAATAATAAATCAAAAGAAGCTTTAGCCTTTTTAAAAAATGCAAGGTTCCTTTTCATAACATTGGGCACTGCAAGAGTTTACAGGTGGAAGAAGACAGGTCTGATAGTGTCAAACTGCCATAAGATCCCCTCTGACCATTTCGAACCGGAACTGCTGACAGTTAATGAGGTTGTCGATTTATGGGCAAAGCAGCTCGACAGGTTGCATTCACTCTTTCCCCAATTGAAAGTTGTCTTTACCATCAGTCCGGTAAGGCACTGGAAAGATGGTGCCCATGGTAACCAGGTTAGCAAATCGGTATTGTTCCTTGCAGTTGAAGAGTTACTTAACCATCCGGTTTCGCCGCAATATTTCCCTGCTTATGAAATGGTTATGGATGATTTGCGTGATTACAGGTTTTATAACGACGACATGCTTCATCCTTCAATTACCGCAATTAATTACATATGGGATGCATTTTCCGGATGCTTTATGGAAAACAAGACTATGAATATATGGAATGAAGTTGTTAAAATAACTAAAGCTTGCACCCACCGTTTAAATGCCGGTTTTGGTTTTAAAATAAATAGTTTTGCAGAGCGGATGCTTCAACAGATTTCTGATATTGAAGGCAAAGTTCCGGTAATAGACCTTTCACATGAACGGAATTATTTTCTCAACCTGCTGAAATAGTAGTCAATAATATCAAGCAGTTTGGAAAATTACTTTATATTCATTGTTAATAAATGGTAACTAACGGAGAGACTCGATTGTCTTAATAAAATGTACCGGGTCTTTTGTTATAATAAGCTTGTCATAAGATTTCTTACTATACTCTTCAGGAAAATCAGTTAGAATTATCTTTTTTAACATTAAAGATTTCCCAATACTGCTGAAATAACCGATTTTTTTTCGGCAAAATCAAAAGCACTTGAGTTTACCACGAGATATTCAAAGGGTTTTATTTTATGAATCTCAATTACTTCAGAAGCAGGTAGTATTCCACCTGTAAAAATCACATCAAAGCCCCTTTTCTTCAGGGCATATTTATAAAAGAGGAAGTTATTATCAGTGAGATTATCTGATGTATTAATCATTGCAACGGCAGGTTTCGATTTGCCTGTTACAGGCTTAAGTAAGTTATCCTCAATGATGATAATCTGCTTGATTGTATTTCTGACAAATTGTTCCTGTGCTCTGGAAAGACTTCCTGTTTGCCAAAGAATCCTTGTTTTTTCAAGGAGGGGGTAAAGATACCTTGAGTAAGCTTCTTCAATGCCTTGATATTTAATGAATGGAAAGAGAGCTTCTTTAAACAAAACCTCATTGAACCTGATGGCTGACATCAGAATTTTTCCAGGTTGGAAATCCTGATCAAGGTCATCATGTTTACTGCTGACCGTCATTACCTGCTGCGTAAGTTCATCTTCATTTAACCGGGCAATTTTGGATATTTTCAATCCATTGCGGTTTAGGTATGCGACATTTAGAATCTTTTTGAGTTCTGTTTCGCTGTAAGTTCTTATATTTGAGTCGGTTCTGTCAGGCTCAAGTATCTTGTACCTCTTCTCCCAAATCCTTATGGTATGGGCTTTAATGCCCGAGAAATTTTCAAGATCTTTTATCGAAAACACATTTAAACCTTCTTCCATAGCTGTATTTCAATAATAATTTAGCACAAATAGTCATTATTATAATTAGGTAAACAATCGTGAAACAGAATTGTTTAACAAACTTTTATTCAGATTCTTCAACCATTATTTTTTTTACAACTCTTGTCCCGTCACTGAAAATGATAGTTACCAGATACATTCCCCTTTTTGTATTTTCGAGTAAGATCCTTATTAATTGCTGCGGGTTACTATATTGAACTCTGAAAACATCCTGACCGATGATATTGGTGATCTTTACAAAAGAGACATCCCTGTCGGTTTTAATTGTAAAACTGTTTTCCCTGACCGGTACAGGATATATGCTCACATTAATATTAGCAACATCTCTTGAAATATCTTTTTGAGGAAGAGTACCAATAACGGTGATAGTATCCTTCTGGGCCTGAAGGGATACTGCAAAAATTAAAAGAAGGATAAAGAGTAAACTCTTCTTCATATATACCTTTTTATTATTCTCAACAAAAATTGTGCTAAAGTTAAAAATATGTTAAATAAAATGTTCTAAAAGCAGTTTTGCCCTCTCCAGATCATCAGGAGTATCAATTCCTATACTTTTCCACACAGTAATCGCGGTTCTGATACGGAAGCCGTTTTCTATCCACCTGTTCTGTTCAAGCGATTCCGAAATTTCGAGAGGACTTCGGGCCAATAATGTTATCCTTTTCAGTGTTTCTGTCCTATATGCATATAGACCAATATGTTTATAATAAATATGTTTCATCGACCAGTCGCTCTTTTCAGCATCTCTGATAAATGGTATTGCAGCCCGGCTGAAATAAATAGCATCTCCTTCTGAGTTTAGAATCACTTTTGGCTGGTTTGGGTTAAAAATATCCTCCCCCGGTTCAGTCCTTCTTACCAGTGTTGCTATTTCTACCTTTTCCCCGGTGAAGCATTTCATGAGGAGATCGATCTGCTCCGGTTTAATGAAAGGTTCATCACCCTGAATATTAATGACAATATCGATCGGTTTACCTGTCTCACTGGTTATTCTGGTAACAGCTTCAGCGCAGCGATCGGTTCCGCTTTGATGATCGGGTGAAGTCATTATTGCTTTTCCCCCGAAGTTTAATACTGTATCGAATATCCTTTTATCGTCTGTGGCAACATAAATGAGGTCGAGTGATTTACCGGCTTGTTCATATACTCTTTGTATCATCGGCTTATTCCCGATCAGTGCAAGCAGTTTGCCCGGGAACCGTGATGAGGCATACCGTGCAGGTATTATACCGGCAAAATGATATCGTTTATCTGCTTTCATGTTGCGAATTTACGAAAAATGTATTTCCCAATGTTTTAAAAAAACGTTAAATTCGCAGGATTGTAAAACAGGAAATGAAAGATCTGCAAAATATTAAGCAAAGGTTTGGAATAATTGGTAACAATGAAGAACTTAACCGGGCTATTGACATTGCTGTACAGGTAGCCCCAACCGATCTTTCAGTTCTGATTACAGGCGAAAGTGGAACCGGGAAGGAGATTTTCCCCCAGGTAATTCATAATTATAGTACCAGGAAACATGGTCAGTATATTGCAGTTAACTGTGGTGCAATACCGGAAGGAACAATAGATTCTGAACTGTTTGGTCATGAAAAGGGTTCCTTTACCGGAGCAACAGAGAGCAGGAAAGGTTATTTTGAAGTCGCTGACGGGGGAACAATTTTTCTTGATGAAATAGCGGAATTGCCATTGTCCACACAGGTTCGCCTTCTCAGAGTACTGGAAACAGGTGAATTTATCAGGGTTGGTTCATCGAAGGTTCAAAAAACAAACGTGAGGGTTATTGCGGCAAGCAATGTTGATGTGCCAAGGGCAATTGACAATGGTAAATTCAGAGAGGATCTGTTCTACAGACTAAATACTGTCCCGATAAGAATACCTGCTTTGAGAGAAAGAGATGAAGATATTTTTCTTCTCTTCCGGAAGTTTGCTGTTGATTTTGCGGAGAAATACAGAATGCCTGCAATCAGACTTGATTCAGAGGCAAAAAATGTTCTTCTTAATTATTCATGGCCAGGTAATGTCAGGCAGCTTAAAAATATTACCGAACAGATATCCATTATTGAAAGAGAGCGGGAAATTATTGCTCCGGCTCTTCGCAGTTATCTTCCTGAATATGGCGGGGCTAAGCTTCCTGCTGTTATAAAAAAAGATGAAGACAAATCATTTTCTTCTGAAAGAGAAATATTATATAAGATCCTTTTCGATATGAAAAGTGACATGAACGACCTTAAGAAGCTGGTTTTTGATCTTCTCAGGCGGGGAGAAACGGATGTTACTTTTCAGGAAACCAACTCAAGGGTTATTAAGAACCTTTTCAGGGATACAAACGGAGAAGAGAGTGTTTCCGGTAGTGCTAAGGCACCCTCTGTTGATTTTTCGCCGCATCAGAACAGGAATGACATACAGGATACAGAAGAAATATTTGAGGAATCGCTTTCCCTCGCCGACAAAGAGGTGGAAATGATAAAAAAAGCTCTTGATAAATATAATGGGAAAAGAAAAATGGCAGCAAACGAACTTGGAATCTCTGAACGGACCCTCTACAGAAAGATTAAAGAGTATGGAATTGAATCGTAAGCATATTGTCAATTTTCAGGTAAAAAGTCTATTTTGGCTTTTGTTTCTTATTGGAGTTACAATTTTAAATGGATGCGGAATATATTCATTTAACGGGGCCAGCACTACGGGGTTAAAGACTGTAAGTATACAATACTTCCAGAACAGGGCACCGCTTGTTCAACCAGGACTCAGCCAGTATATAACTGATGCACTGATTGATAAATGCAAAGCCCAGACTAGTCTGGGATATATTAACGGGATTGGCGATGTGAATTTCGAGGGAGTAATAAGTGATTATAACACACGTCCATCGACTGTGGGTGCAGATGCCACAGCTGCTACGAACAGATTTACAATCTCAGTAAAAGTAAAATTCACAAATGCTGTTAATCCAGAACTTAGTTTTGAACAGACATTTTCGAGATATGAGGACTATAATGGCAACCTCGATCTGAGTGCTGTAGAAAAGGAGCTTTCGGATAAGATTATTGAAATGATTGTAGAAGATATTTTCAATGCAGCCTTTGTCAATTGGTAACCGGCCATGAACAGAAATGACTTTTTAAATATGATCGATGATTCAGTTCCGGTTAACCGCCAGATGATAGGGGAGGTTTACGAGTTGATTGATATTTTTCCATATTTTCAAAGCGCCCATATGCTGCTGTTAAAGGGGCTGCAAAACAATGCTGATGTAAAATTCGAAAACCAGCTCAGGAATTCTGCGATCCATATTGCTGACAGGGAAGTGTTGTATTATCTCCTGAAAACAAAAACTTCTCCGCAGATCGAACAAGTCGAAAGCAAAAAGGATAACGTTTCATCAGAAGACCTTGTTTTCGATACGCAACAGACTGTTATTGAATCTGCAAAAAACAGTGAGTACCTGATTAATGAAATCGAGAAAATCTCTGGTGAAACTGAATCGAAGGAACAGCAAGATTCCGGCAACCTGACTCCCGGCCATTCAATATTGATTTCAACAGAGTCAGATAATGGAGAATCCGCCGGAGTGATGATTCTCATGGATGAAGAGGCATCTCCTTATGAAGATCAGGTATTTTATATGGATCCCGGCTTTTCAGTCCCGGATCATAGTGACCTTCTGGAACTCGATCTTGATGAGAACATGACAATCATTTCTGATGAAAATGCTAAAAGCCAGGAGCAGTTTAGCTTTGAGGGTAAGAGTGCTAAAAAGCAGTTACAGTCTGACCTAATTGATAAATTCATTATTGCTAATCCAAGGATTGAGACAAATAGGGAAAAAACAAATCTGTCTGTTGAAGATATTTCAAAGCCATTTATTGAAACAGAGAGAGGATTTATTACGGAGACCCTTGCAAGAATTTACGTTAATCAGGGGTATTACTCGAAGGCGATAGATATTTATGAGAAATTAAGTTTGAAATTTCCGGAAAAAAGCAGTTACTTTGTGTCTCAAATCGAAAAAGTTAAAGAGTACATAAAAAAGTGAACAGATGGGAATTTATATTTTTGTTTCAGTATTAGTAATTATCGCATGTTTTCTCCAGATTCTGATTGTTCTTGTTCAAAACTCGAAGGGTGGCGGACTAGCTGCTAATTTTACCTCAGCAGGTCAATCAATGGGTATCCGCAAAACTGCAGATTTCCTTGAGAAGTCTACGTGGACGCTTGCAGGTGCAATTTTGATCCTCTGTGTCGTTGCAACAGCTACTATCCCGCGCGGAACAACTTCAGGACGTTCCAGGATAGAGAACCAGATTCAGAATGCTGTTGACCCGAATGCAATCCCAACACTCCCTACAGCAGTTCCTCCGTCAACTACAACCCCTCCGGGAAGTTTAAATCAACCTGCAAAATAGATTTTTATTGAATGGAATACTTTGCAAGAGTGTCAGTTTGTCACATACAGACACTTTTTTTATTATGTCAATAATGTATTGTGTTTTAGAATTTTACGGATGTTTATTACATTTTATTTCAGGATAATGGCAGGAGGACACCATTGAAATGTCCTTAATGAATCCAAAATGGCATTATTTTCAATTTGGCATGAAATATGCTTTAAAAGGAAGTCGGTAAATTGATGTTTAACTTTAAAACTAGATAAAATGGCACAAATGAAAGGAAAAATTTTAGCAGGTAAGGTTCTTGTGAAACCTAACGAAGCTGAAGAAAAAACTGCAAGTGGAATAATTATTCCTGATTCCGCAAAGGAAAAACCACGTCAGGGCAAAGTAATTCTTGTTGGCACAGCTAAGAAAGATGAAGAGATGGAAGTAAAGAAAGGTGATGTTGTTCTTTACGGAAAGTATGCAGGACAGGAACTTACAATTGACGGTGAGGATTATCTGCTTGTATCTCAGACAGACATTCTTTTTATAGTTTAATTTTTCGCAAACAAATAAAAATCATAATGATATGGCAAAAGAGATTAAATTTAATATCGAAGCACGAGCCCTCCTTAAGGAAGGTGTCGATCAGTTAGCTGATGCAGTTAAAGTAACGCTTGGTCCAAAAGGACGTCATGTGGTTCTTGAGAAGAAATACGGAGCTCCCCAGATCACAAAAGATGGCGTAACCGTTGCGAAAGATATCGAGCTTTCCGATCCATATAGAAATATGGGTGCCCAGATGGTTAAAGAAGTAGCATCAAAGACAGGCGATATAGCAGGTGACGGTACTACTACAGCCACAGTTCTTGCTCAGTCTATTATCAATGTCGGACTGAAAAATATTACTGCAGGTGCAAACCCAATGGACATTAAAAGAGGTATTGACAAAGCAGTTGAAAAAGTTGTAGCACATCTTAAATCACAGGCAAAAGTAATCGGTGACGACCTGAGCAAAATTGAACAGGTTGCAAGAATTGCTGCCAATGATGATCAGGAGATTGGAAAACTCATTGCTGAAGCTATGGGTAAGGTTCATAAAGAAGGGGTTATTACTGTTGAAGAATCAAAAGGAACTACAACCCATGTTGACGTTGTTGAAGGTATGCAATTCGACCGTGGATATATCTCTGCATATTTTGTAACCAATGCTGAGAAGATGGAAGCAGAACTTGAAAACCCATATATACTTATCTACGACAAGAAGGTTTCCACAATGAAGGATATGCTTCCTATTCTTGAGTCAACAGCACAAACAGGACGTCCTCTGTTAATTATTTCAGAAGATGTAGAAGGTGAGGCTCTTGCAACTCTTGTTGTAAACCGTTTGCGCGGTTCTCTCAGGGTATGTGCAGTAAAAGCTCCCGGATTTGGCGACAGAAGGAAAGAGATGCTTGAAGATATTGCCATCCTGACAGGCGGTACAGTTATTTCAGAAGAAAAAGGTCTGAAACTCGAACACACAACTCTCGACATGCTTGGTACAGCAGAAAAAGTTACAATAAATAAAGAAAATACAACAATTGTGAACGGTGCCGGCGACAAAGAGATGATCAAAGCACGTGTAGCCCAGATCAGACAGCAAATGACCACTACTACTTCTGATTATGATAAGGAAAAGTTACAGGAGCGCCTGGCTAAACTGGCAGGTGGTGTTGCCGTTCTCTATATCGGAGCTGCTTCTGAAGTTGAAATGAAATCGAAGAAAGACCGCGTTGATGATTCTCTTCATGCAACACGTGCTGCGATTGAAGAAGGTATTGTTCCGGGTGGTGGTGTTGCTTATATCCGTGCGATAAGTGCACTCGTGGGACTGAAAGGTGATAATGAGGATCAGACAACCGGTATCGAAATTGTCAAACGTGCAATTGAAGAACCATTACGTCAGATTGCTATCAATTCAGGCAAGGAGGGTGCGGTTGTTGCCCAGAATGTAAAATCAGGGAAAGGGGATTACGGATACAACGCACAAACCGATAATTATGAAAAGCTTTATGGATCAGGCGTTATAGATCCTGTTAAAGTTGTCCGCGTTGCACTCGAAAATGCTGCTTCAGTTGCAGGTATGTTCCTTACCACAGAAGCTGTTGTTGTAGAAGAAAAAGAAGAACATCCTGCCGGTCCGCCACAGGGAATGGGTGGTGGCATGCCAGGAATGATGTAAAATAAGCATAGTATTATACAGAGCCCTTCATCAATAAGTTGAAGGGCTCTCTTTTTATATGTTAAAGCCGATAATTTTATATATTTGCACCTGATTAAAAGCAAGCTTGTTCGATGGACAATATCCGGAATTTCTGCATAATAGCTCATATTGACCATGGCAAGAGTACACTGGCCGACCGGTTACTGGAGAAGACCAATACAATAACCGAAAGAGAATACCAGGCACAGGTACTCGACGACATGGATCTTGAAAGGGAAAGAGGCATAACAATAAAGAGTCATGCAATTCAGATGGAATATTTCCATGACGGTAAAAAGTATATCCTGAATCTTATTGATACACCCGGACATGTTGACTTTTCATATGAAGTATCACGATCAATTGCTGCATGCGAGGGTGCTTTGCTTGTCATTGATGCTACCCAGGGTATACAGGCACAAACAATCTCGAACCTTTATATGGCTATCGACCATAATCTTGAAATTATTCCGGTGCTAAACAAGATGGATATGACCAATGCTATGCCTGACGAGGTTAAGGATCAGATCGTTGACCTTGTGGGCTGCAAAAGGGAAGACATCATTGAAGCAAGCGCAAAGACAGGCATGGGAGTAGAAAAAATTCTTCGTGATATTGTAAATCGTATTCCACCTCCGGAAGGAAATCCCGATGCCCCTTTACAGGCTCTGGTATTTGATTCAATCTTCAATTCATTCAGAGGTATTATTGCTTACTTTAAAATAATTAACGGAACAATACGTAAAGGTGACAGGGTAAAATTCTTCAGTACTGAACTTGAATATAATGCAGAAGAGATAGGAGTCTTAAAATTTAAACAGGATCCCCGCGATAAATTGGGTGCAGGCGATGTTGGTTATATTATTTCAGGAATAAAAAACTCCGTAGAAGTTAAGGTTGGTGATACTATTACACATGTTAAAAACCCCTGTGATAAAGCAATTTCAGGATTTGAGGATGTTAAACCAATGGTGTTTGCCGGAATTTACCCTATTGATGCTGATGAGTATGAAAACCTGAGAATTTCAATAGAAAAGTTACAGCTGAATGATGCTTCTCTTTCATTTATTCCGGAATCATCAGCAGCACTTGGATTTGGTTTCAGGTGTGGTTTCCTGGGACTACTTCATATGGAAATCATCCAGGAGCGTCTCGACAGGGAGTTCGACATGGATGTGATTACAACGGTACCAAACGTTTCTTATAAAGCATATACCACCAAAGGAGAAGAGATTGATGTTCATAACCCATCAGGGTTGCCTCCTGTTAACCATCTCGACCGTATTGAGGAGCCCTATATTAGCGCACAGGTAATTACACTATCTGAATATGTAGGCTCAATAATGAATCTTTGTATTGATAAAAGGGGAGTTCTGAAAAATCAGGTTTACCTTACCAGAGACAGGGTTGAAATAACATTCGAAATGCCTCTGGCAGAAATTGTTTTTGATTTCTACGATAAACTTAAGAGCATCTCTAAAGGGTATGCTTCTTTTGATTATTATTATACCACATATCAAAAAGCGGATCTTGTAAGGCTTGATATCCTTTTAAACGGGGAAATGGTGGATGCTCTTTCCACACTTATTTATAGAGGCCATGCATACGAATTTGGCAAGAAGATGTGTGTCAAACTTAAAGAACTTATTCCGCGTCAGCAGTTTGACATTGCCATACAGGCAGCCATAGGTGCGAAAATTATTTCCCGCGAAACAGTAAAGGCAGTCAGAAAGGATGTAACAGCAAAATGTTACGGCGGTGATATTACAAGGAAAAGAAAACTTTTGGAGAAACAGAAGAAAGGGAAGAAACGAATGAGGCTGGTGGGAAACGTTGAAGTTCCTCAACAGGCATTCCTTGCAGTTTTAAAACTTGACTAATCCGATCAACCAACCTAAGTTCTTTACCCTGACCAAATCTAAAAAATGTCAGGGTGTTTTTTCAGCAGATAAGCTTATAACCTCTTCCGTGTACGTTTAATATTTTTACAGACAGGTCTTTTTTGAGATATTTTCTCAATCTTGTAATATATACATCCATGCTCCTGGCATTAAAATAGTTATCATCAATCCAGATAGTTTTTAATGCAAAGTTTCTCTCCAGTATTTCGTTCCCATGCCGGCATAATAGTTCAAGCAGCTCTGATTCCTTTGTTGTGAGTTTTATTAGCTGATCTCCGTAAACAAGCAATTGTTTCAGAGGATCAAAAGAATAACCTCCAATTACATAGGGTCCCTCTTTTTTATTTACGGAAGTACTGGTGGTTCTTCTCAGTATGGCTTCGATGCGGTAAAGTAGCTCCTCCATTGAAAATGGTTTTGTAATATAATCATCAGCACCCGATTTGAATCCTTCTATTATGTCTTCTTTCTGGTTTTTTGCTGTAAGAAAAATTATAGGTACTTCAGGGTTTGTAAGGCGAATCTCTTTTGCAAGAGTAAGTCCATCCATTTCGGGCATCATAATATCAAGTATGCACAGGCCGAATGACTCTGCAGAGAAGGCTTCAAGAGCCAGACTACCGTTAATGAACAGTGTTGTTTCATAGTTCTTAGCGGTGAGATAATTTCTTAACAAGATGCCCAGGTTGCTGTCATCTTCGGCAAGCAGAATTCTAATCTTATTCATTTTAATCCGTTTTGTGGAAGAAAAATAGTAAATCTTGTTCCTTTATTAATCTGGCTATCAGCCTTAATTGTTCCGTTATGTTCTTCTATAATCTTCTTAACATAACTCAAACCGAGTCCAAAACCCTTTACATTATGAACATTACCGGAAGGGACACGAAAGAATTTGTCAAAAATCCTTTTCAGGTTTTCTTTACTTATCCCCATACCTTTATCTTCAATAGTAACCAAAATACCTTTCTTGTTATTACGGGTGGAGATAATTATTTCCGGTTTATCTTTAGAGTATTTAATTGCATTATCGATAAGGTTGGAGATTGAATTCAGAAAATGAATTTCATCAACCATCGCAAGTGACATCGTGGCCTGAAAATCATTCTTTATCGAACCATCGCAGTTTCCGATCTGAAGAGCGAAATTTTCTACTGCTTTATTAATTATCCCATTAACATCCAACTCAGCCAGATTGAGTTTCATTTTTATTTTTTCAAATATTGCCATCTGGAGAACTTTCTCAACCTGGAACTTAAGTCTCATGCTCTCATCGGAAATAACTTTTGCCAGGTTGTCGATATTTCTATCCTTATCGGAGATTGTTTTATCGGCCATCATCTGGGAAGCCAGAGATATTGTGGAAATAGGTGTTTTGAGCTCATGAGTCATATTGTTTATGAAATCACTCCTTATTTCTGAAATCCTTTTTTGCCGGAAAATAACGATAAAAGTCCCGGTGGAAAGGATCAGCAGAAGCAAGGTAAACAGCAGGGATAAAAAACCAAGGATTCCGATTTTCTCAAATTTATATTGTCGTTCCTGAAGGCAATATAGCACTATCTGATTCTGACTGGGAACAGGGTCGTTCGGAAAAAGCTGAATGATGAATTTATTTGTCCCTGGCTTGTCGGTAAAACCCGGCGTTTTCCATATATTTCCCAGACGGCCGGACCGGATGGAGAATTCATAATCGAGATAAATTCCTGCATTATTAAGGGCTGTTCTGAGTTGCTGATTCATATTTTCAGGATCGATTCTTTCTCTGATATCAGGGGTATTGCGAAGTATTTTCTCCATTATATTCTCGAGGAAAACAATTTTATTGCTCACCCTTCCGGTTATATCCGAATTAGTTATTTGTGGCGAAGGTTCAGGTGTTTCATCTGTGGAAAAGGGAGAAATATCTTCAGCTGAAATAAATATTTTATGACCTGAACTAGTTATTGCTATTGGTTCACCAGGATTATTAAGTCCATACATTTCAAGAAGTTCTGAGTTGGGCCGATATCCCTGAAGTTTCCTGGCCAGAGGAGAATTAGCGGGAACAATTGCTGTAACTGAATCTGTTGATGCCGGATCGATATCTTCAACGATATTTTTAATTAATTCCTTCTCTTCAAGATCAAGAACGACTGACTCAAGAGCTTTATTAGCAAGATAACGGAATTGCTGATCGGTTATAGCAATCGCATTTCGAATCCAGTATAACTGTATAAGGATCAGCCCCGAGATAGACAGAAAAAAAAATATGGCCAGTAATACTATGGTTTTCCGCTTCATACAGACACAAAAGTACTTGTATATATTTTATACTACCACTCTTTAACTTTCTTTAACAATCTTGACTGTTTCAGGCGATTATTACAGGAATTGAGAAGACGCAAAAAATAAATTATTTTAACATATCATTAAATAATTGTTAATATTCAACCATTTATAATAATATATTTTTTTGTTATCATTACTATTAATATATTTGTAAAGGATTTGGCATGATATTTGAACCAGAAGATATAGAGGTTTTTTTCATAGGTTAGGTTAGTTTTTAGGGTTATCAAAAAAGTGAGCCGCTTTCATAGCGGCTCACTTCTCTTTATATCATGTCTCAGGAAAACTCTATTGGGTTAAGTATTGTAAATTCTTATCCTTAAAGGTATTTATATCAATATTGAACACTGCATTTACAGATTCAATTTCTCTCATACTGGCAGTTATCTGGTCTGTATTATTTTCATTTTCAGCATCCTGTACCTGAAAAATGTAATCTACATTTTTAAGTTTTTTAAGAAGAAAGCTTTTGCCAGACCGGTTTGAGAACAGGTTAAACACTACATCCGGAGACTTACTGGAATCCGAAAACCGGCTAAATGCCAGTTCAGATCCGGTATCATCAGTAATCTTAAGGGGTAATATGTTTTTAAGAGAAACCCGGAATTTCTTATTAATTGAAAGTGAAAGTTTATAGTCAGGTTCTGCCGATACTATTCCAAGAAGTATAAACTCATCTTTCTGGTTAATCTTAAGTTGCACTCGTGTAATTCTTTGAATACTCTTCATCTTTCGACGGCTTAACTAATAAAGTTAAGTAAAAAAGAAATACTAAACCTTATACGTTGAATTTATCTTTCAGCCTTCTCCATGCCTGACTGGAAGCTTCCTGTTCGGCCTCCTTTTTTGCGGCTCCATGGCCTTCCCCTAACTCTTCTTTATCAATGAAAAGGGTTGTTGAGAAGACAGATTTTTTGAGGTTAAAATCATATTCCTCATTATATGTGAACATGAGGTTGGATTTATGCTTTTGCACCCATTCAAAAATAAGACTTTTATAATCTGTATCAGTATTAACGATCACATTCAGATCGAGGTATTTATTAAGTACATTCCTGATAAAGAGCTTTTTGGTTTTTTTGAATCCTTTGTCTATAAAGACCGATCCGATAAGTGCCTCGAGGGCATCACCATAAAGATTTTTTGTCGGGTGAACAGAACTGACATTGCTGATAAGGATTTTATTGATCCCCATTGATACCGCCAGTTGATTAAGTACTTCCCTGTTTACAATCCTTGACCGTATTTTGGTCATAAAGCCTTCGCTGGCATCTGGGAATTTCTCGAAGAGATAATCTGACAGAATTGCATCGAGCACGGCATCTCCCAGATACTCAAGTCTTTCATTATTCACTTTTTTACCACTGGGCATGGTAAAAGAAGCTGACCGGTGTATAAATGCTATTTCGTATAATTTAAGGTTTCCTGGACTAAAGCCTAAGATCTTTTTTAAACGGGAACCAAATTCCCGGTTATCGAGTATATATGTACCATTTATTCTTTTCCGGAATAATGACACTAAACTTCAGCTTTTTTAATGACGACAGAAGCGTTATGACCCCCAAACCCAAAGGTATTGCTGATGGCAACATTAACTTTTCTGTTCTGGGCTTTATTGAGTGTAAGATTCAGTTTTTGATCAATTGCAGGATCAGGAACCTTGAAGTTGATGGTAGGAGGAATGATGTCGTGAACAACAGCCATTATGGCTGCAATTGCTTCAACAGCACCGGCTGCTCCCAAAAGGTGACCTGTCATTGATTTAGTCGAACTGATATTAAGCTTATAGGCATGTTCTCCAAAAACACTTACAATAGCTTTTGTTTCAGAGACATCACCCAGCGGAGTTGCTGTGCCATGTACATTTATGTAATCAACATCTTCGTACTTCAGGCAGGCATCATTTACCGCAAGTTTCATTACATTCCGTGCACCAAGTCCCTCAGGATGAGGAGCCGTCAGGTGATAGGCATCAGCAGTTAATCCTGTACCAACTAATTCGGCATACACTTTTGCACCTCTTGCTTTGGCGTGTTCATACTCCTCAACTACCAATGCGCCTGCACCTTCTCCTAGGACAAACCCATCACGGGTCTGATCGAAAGGTCTTGATGCAGATTGAAATTCAGCATTATTTGTAGAGAGGGCCTGTAATGCATTAAAACCACCAATTCCCGGTTCATTGATACTGGCTTCTGAACCTCCGGTAATGAAAATATCTGCTTTTCCCCAGCGTATATAATTGATAGCATCAATAATTGCGTTGGTTGAGGAGGCACATGCTGAAACAGTAGCAAAGTTTGGCCCTCTGAAGCCGTATTTTATTGAGATTGATCCGGCAGCAATGTCTCCGATCATCTTGGGGATAAAGAATGGACTGAAACGGGGTGTCCCATCCCCAAGGACATATCCTTTAATAGCAAGAAAAAAAGTCTCAAGTCCCCCGATACCTGAAGCCCATATAACCCCAACTCTGTCTTTGTCAACCTTTTCCAGATTTAACCCTGAATCAATTACTGCTTCATCAGTGGCAATGAGTGCATACTGAGAATACAAATCCAGTTTGTTGGCCTCTTTCCTTTCAAAATACTTTGCAGAGTCGTAGTCCTTTAATTCGCAGGCAAATTTG
Source organism: Bacteroidota bacterium (assembly GCA_037143835.1). Classification (GTDB taxonomy): domain Bacteria; phylum Bacteroidota; class Bacteroidia; order Bacteroidales; family VadinHA17; genus LD21. The sequence goes on along the minus strand of JBAWXY010000016.1, from coordinate 8,910 downwards.
GTTTTGAACTTTTCAGTATCAAAACGTGTAATCATTACTGATCCGCTGACACCATTTTTTAGTCCTTCCCAATATTCGTGCAAATTATTACCTAAAGGAGTTAATGCTCCCAGACCTGTCACTACAACTCTTCTCATAAATGGGTTATTAAAAATGCAAATTATTTTGCATTCTCCTCAATGTACTTGATAGCATCTCCGACTGTGCCAATGGTTTCTGCCTGATCGTCGGGAATACCGATATTGAATTCTTTCTCAAACTCCATGATTAACTCAACAGTGTCAAGAGAGTCTGCACCTAAATCGTTTGTGAAACTGGCTTCCGGAGTTACTTCTGATTCGTCTACTCCAAGTTTGTCAACTATAATCTCCTTTACTCTTGTGGCAATGTCCGACATAATAATAAATTTTAATTAATATTAATTTTTGAACCATGTAAAGAAATATATTTGTACTTTATTTTTCAAGAGATTTGATGTTTTTTTATTTAGGTTACAGTTTAATGTGTTGATAATTAGAAAAATAATCTTATTTTAAGGAATTATTAATAATGGTTGATAAATATGCTAATTATCAAAATATGAGGAATATAGCAATTTTTGCTTCTGGCTCCGGTACTAATGCAGAAAACATAATTCAATACTTTTCGAACAGAAATACAGCTAAAGTAAGTCTTGTTTTGTCAAATAAGCGTCAGGCAAAGGTTCTAAAAAGGGCTGAAGCACTTAAAATAAGAACTGTTTTTTTCGAACATAAGGAATTTTATATCACAGGAAAGGTACTTCGTTACCTTGGATTATATAAAATTGATTTTATTGTTCTGGCGGGATTTTTATGGCTCGTACCCGAGAATATAATTGAACAATACCCCGGACGGATTATAAATATTCACCCTGCACTTTTACCTGGTTATGGTGGAAAAGGAATGTATGGAGATGCTGTCCATAAAGCAGTGATTGGTAGTCATGATAAGGAATCAGGAATCACTATTCATTATGTAAATAAATTGTATGATAAGGGGGATATAATATTTCAGGAACGTTGTAAAGTTGATCCTTCTGATACTCCCGACTTACTTGCTGAAAAGGTTCATGCCCTTGAATATCTGCATTATCCAAAGATTATCGAAGACCTGGTGGTAAAATTGCCTGATTTTTTAATTAAAGGTCCCGAGGAGGCTTAAGATAACAGTTTTGATTTTTTCAAACTTCACCCTGTTTTCCTCTGACACTGGTTCTACGGGCGGTGCATCAACTTTCAGAGGATCGACCGGTGATCCGTTCTTATAAAATCTAAAATCGAGATGGGGTCCGGTTGAAAGCCCGCTGCTGCCAACATAACCTATTATATCACCCTGTTTAACTATAACTCCGGAGGATATTCCCGACCCAAACCTGCTCAGATGCAGGTATGCAGTGGAATAAACGCTGTTATGTTTTATTCTGACAATTCTTCCCGATCCGTTTTCAATGGAGGTGGAAATAATTCTGCCATCACCTATTGAAAGAACAGGAGTTCCTAAAGGAGCAGCATAATCAACTCCAAAATGGGGTCTTCGTATTCTCAGAATCGGATGGAGCCTGCTTGATGAGAAACGCGAGCTTATTCTCGAAAACAGCAACGGTGCTTTTAAAAATGCCTTCCTCAGGCTGTTTCCTTCAATATCGAAAAATGTTTCTTTTCCATCCTGAATAAAAGGTATAGCAGTAATTGAAGAACCTGTCCTGTTAAACTGGGCTCCATAAATTTTACCTGTACCTAACGATTTTTCATCAATAAAAAGTTCCTCATAAATTACTTTAAAATTATCGCCTTTCTGTAATCCGAAGAAATCGACTGTCCATGCAAAAATGTTAGATAATTCATCTACCAGTGAAGAATGCAGGCCTCCTGCAATAATAGCATCCCAGAGGGAGGTTTCGATGGTCCCCGATGCATATTTGATTTCACTTTTAATCTCCTTTCTGAACAGCGTAATATTAAGCGAATCATTAAAGCTGAATACATAACAGGTTGAAGGGTCATGTTCGTACACCAGATACCTCGCCCTGGCAATACTGTCCCTGTCGCAAAAAAGAATATAGTTATTATCTGACCGGATATTTCTTACATCAAAAACTGTTTTGGAATTTTTAACTGCCTGGTCAATCTCCTGCATACTGACACCTTGTTTTATGAGAATTTCTGACAGGAAACCATTTGGCTTGATGTGACCGGAAACCAATTTGAATGAATCGGAAGGGATTCCATACAAAAGAACAGGACTTCTAAGTTTTTGTTTAACAATCGTGTCTGATACAACTGAGATAATTTCAGGTTTATTATTCACTGAATTATTACAGGAAACTGAAAGCAAAACAATTGCAATAAGGATTATGGTATTCTCTCGAAAAAACATCAATTCCAGCAAATTAGTTTTTAATTACTATGTTAACGATCCTGTTCGGAACAACTATTACATTAGAAGGAGTAGCAGTTCCAATCCATTTCTGAGCCCTCTCATCAGCCAGAACTATTTTAATGATTTCTTCTTTGGACATGTTGACCGGGAGTTCAATTTTAAACCTCATTTTACCGTTAAATGATACCGGATAATCAAAGAGGTCTTCTTTCAGAAACTCCTCATTGAATAAAGGCCATGGCTCGTACGCAAGTGTTTCTTTATGACCCAGCAGATGCCATAATTCTTCAGCTATGTGTGGTGCAAAAGGAGCAAGAACCTTTGCAAATGTGCAGGCTGTATCAACGGTTACCTTACTCTTTTTGGTTGCAAGATTGAGGAATATCATCATCGCAGATATTGCTGTATTAAACCGTAAGTTTTCAATATCCCCCTCTACTTTTTTGATAACATGGTGAAGTCCTTTTAAAACCGTTCCATCTTCCTCTCCCTTAGTGATATTCTCCGGATTTGACAGGAACCTGAAAGCCCTCCCAAGGAACCCGAACACTCCTTTAACCCCTTTATCGTCCCATGGCTTTGTAACATCGAGTGGCCCCATAAACATCTCATAAAGTCTTAGGGAGTCAGCCCCGTATTTTGATGTAACATCATCGGGATTAACTACATTCTTGAGAGATTTTGACATTTTGGCAACGAGCTGTTTCAGTTCGTCCCCTGTCTCTTTATGGAAGTATTTGCCCTCACGTTCTTCAACCAGATCACCTGAAACCTTGGACCCTGATTCAGTTTCGTAAGCAAAAGCAAGGATCATTCCCTGGTTGAATAATCTTTGATAGGGTTCGTCTGTTGAGACAATTCCAAGGTCAAATAATACTTTGTGCCAGAACCGGCTGTAAAGCAGATGAAGGACAGCATGTTCAGCACCACCAATATAAAGATCGACTGGCATCCAGTATTTCTCTTTTGCCAGGTCAAAAATCATTTTGTCATTTTTCGGATCAATAAACCGGAGGTAATACCAGCACGATCCTGCCCACTGAGGCATGGTATTGGTTTCCCTTCTGCCTTTGCGTCCGTTTTTATCAGCTACATTCAACCATTCAGTTGAGTTTGAAAGAGGTGATTCGCCCGATTCGCCTGGAAGATATTTTTCAAGTTTAGGCAGTTCGAGGGGAAGTTCATTCTCGTTCATCGCTGTTATTTCTCCATCTTCCCAATGAATTACAGGAAATGGCTCACCCCAGTATCTCTGTCTGCTGAAAAGCCAGTCGCGGAGTTTATAGTTAACTTTCGCTGTCCCCAGGTTTTTAGTCCTAAGCCACTTGGTAATATGAGCGATACCAGCATCTTTATTCATGCCGTTTATGTCAATACCGGTCGATTTATCTGATGAGTTAATATATTTCCCGTCTTCAGTCCAGCATTCCTTCCCGTCAAGGATTCTTTTCTTCTGCTCTGAATCAGAAACATCAGGATCTTGTATGCAGACAATAGGAAGATTGAATTTTTGAGCAAATTCAAAGTCCCTGGTGTCGTGAGCAGGTACAGCCATTATTGCGCCGGTGCCGTAACCTGTTAATACATAATCAGCTACCCATATCGGTATCTGCTTCTTATTTACAGGATTAATTGCATACCTGCCGGTAAAGACCCCTGTTTTTTCTTTTGCAAGATCAGTCCGGTCAAGGTCTGATTTAAGAGAAGTAGCTTTAATATAATCGTTAACGGAATTTTTATTGTCATGTGTTGTAATTGCATCGGTAAGAGGATGTTCAGGTGCAATAACCATATATGTTGCTCCAAACAGTGTGTCGGGCCTTGTTGTAAAAACGGTTAAATTTTCGTTTAATCCTTCAATTTTAAAATCAACTTCAGCACCAGTTGAACGCCCTATCCAGTTGCGTTGCATATCCTTAATACCTTCAGGCCAATCGAGTTTATCAATGCCTTTCAGCAGCCGTTCAGCATAAAGAGGAATGCGGAGCATCCATTGTTTGAGATTTTTCTTTTCAACCCTGTTCCCGCATTTCTCATGAGAACCATCAGTCAGGACCTCTTCGTTTGCACATACTATCCGGCAGTCTGGGCACCACCACACTTGGGCATTGTCGTAGTATGCAAGTCTCCTGGAATCAATGTATTTAACTATCTCTTTCTGACCAGGCTTTGCAATGTTTTCCGGTAACTTTAATTCGGAAATTGGTCTTCCTCTCTGCAATTTATCATCGAACCATGTATTATAGAGCTGTATAAATATCCACTGGGTCCATTTAAAATAGCCGGGATCAGTTGTATTAATTTCTTTGTCCCAGTCATAACTTAGTCCGAGTTCTTTTATCTGTCTTCTGAAAGTATCACAATTGTTTCTTGTGGTAATTGAAGGATGTGTTCCGGTTTGTATGGCATACTGTTCTGCAGGAAGGCCGAATGCATCCCATCCCATTGGGTGGAGTACATTGAATCCTTTCATCCTCTTGTACCTGCTGAAGATATCAGTTGCTGTATATCCCTCAGGGTGACCCACATGCAGACCTGCCCCTGACGGGTAAGGGAACATGTCGAGAATATAACACTTTTTCGGATTGGTTAAATCTTCCGGGGTTTTGAAGGTTTTGTTATCCTCCCAGTATTTCTGCCACCTCTTTTCAATTTCGTGGAAATTGTAATCCATCTTGCTCTTTTCTTGATAATTTATAATCCTGATTATAAGTCTGCGAAAATAGAAAATCTTTGGCAAATTTCATTAATGAGGAGTTACAATAGGTGGTCGGATCAGGTAAATTTACTGAATTAGTTGTATAAATGGGCTTTTGGTTATATTTTTGCGTTGTTGTTATGGTCCCGTAGTTCAATGGATAGAATGACAGATTCCGGTTCTGTTGGTTGGGCGTTCGAGTCGCCCCGGGATCACAAAAAGGCGCTGAAAGGCGCCTTTTCAAGTTAAAAGTCGAAAGTCAAAAGCAGGAGAGACGATTATTTTCTTAAGATTTCGATCATTTCCAATATTGCTTCAGTATCAACGGTATCTTTTATCGGTGATAGATTTAAGAGAATTCTGACTTTATTGAGATCATCTCCGGTAATAAAATCTTTACCTATTATTATATAGTATAGTAATGCCGATTTCAGTGTATTAGCCTTGACCCTGAAGGTATACTGACTGTTTCGTGCAGGGAAAATATGAACAAATCTCTGTTTGCTGTCGTAATATTTCAGAGTCCATTGGGAACTGTCGGATAATGAGACTATTCTGAAGTTATTCATATTTATACCTGCCCAAAGGGAGAAAGGCTCTCTCCTTAAAATATCTTTCTGTTCAAGGAATTCTTCAACTTCTTTGCAAATATTAATAATAGATAATGATCCGGTATAAACATCCATTACAGATGTGCCCAGATGTTTCAGGTCTTTAATGAGATTTTTAATATCAGCATTAGATTCATCTTCTATTTTAAGATTTATGGATTCTCTTAAGAATCCAAGGTGGTGCTTAAGTGGATTGAATAAAAATGGTTCAGGTATTTGATAATCAGTATTCATTGGACAAAGATAAGCTAAAGAAAAAAAGCATTTAAGAATAATATAGCATGAATGTCATAATATTCAGAATCTATTAACTTTATGAACCGAATAAGTGGCTTTTAAATTTTAAGATATGACTGACTCTTCAAGACAGAATTTCTTAAAGACAATAAACCATCAGCAACCTGATAAGGTTGTAGTGGATTTTGGCTCCACCGCTGTAACAGGTATCCATGTCGTGATTGTTGAAAAACTTCGTGAATACTACGGACTGGAGAAAAAACCTGTCAAAGTTATTGAACCGTATCAGATGCTCGGAGAGATTGACTCTGAGCTGATAAGAGCTATGAATATAGATGTGATAGGATTGTTCTCTGCAAAGAATATGTTCGGGGTTCCGAATGAAAACTGGAAGGTTCATAAAACGCTATGGGGACAGGAAGTTCTGTTTCCCGGTAATTTTAATTACACTTATAACAGCAATGGTGATATTCTAATGTACCCTGAAGGAGATACTTCTGTACCTCCAAGTGGTATGATGCCAAAGTCGGGTTACTTTTTCGACGCTCTCGACAGACAGCAGCCCATTGATGAATCAAAGTTGAAAGTAGAGGACAACCTTGAGGAATTTGGTCATATCACCGATGATGATCTGGACTACTGGAAAAATCAGATAAGCTCACTGGAAGATAATTCCAAAGCAGTCGTTGCATCTTTAGGCGGGACAGCCCTGGGAGATATTGCTCTTGTCCCTGCTGTCGGGTTAAGGAATCCAAAAGGAATTCGTGGTGTTGAAGAATGGTACATTTCTACACTCATAAGGGAGAATTTTATTAAAGAAATATATGACAGGCAGACAGATATTGCCGTTGAAAATCTTAAGTTATTACACAATGTCATAGGAAATAAAATTGATGTTGTCTTTACTTGTGGTACCGATTTCGGTACCCAGAATTCAACTTTCTGTTCACCTGAAACCTACGACAGGGTTTGGTTGCCATATTATAAAAAAGTAAATGACTGGATCCACCAGAATACAAACTGGAAAACATTTAAACACTCATGCGGTGCTGTTGAACCGCTTTTGTCGCATTTCATCGAATCGGGATTTGATATTATAAATCCGGTTCAGATCAATGCTTCTGGCATGGACCCACGTAAACTAAAGAAAGAATATGGGGACAGGCTTGTCTTCTGGGGTGGAGGTGTTGATACTCAGGGTGTTTTTGCCTTTGGAACGCCCGTGCAGGTTAAAGAACAGGTAAAATCTCAATGTGAAATACTTAACAATAATGGTGGTTTCGTCTTTAATACTGTTCATAATATTCAGGCTAATGTTCCATTTGAAAATGTTGTTGCAATGCTGGATGCCTTGAAAGAACTCTGATAAAACCAATCCTGAAATATTCAAGCTGTACTAATGAAAGACCAAAAAATTAACTGGAAGTTCCTGGTAAGTATTTCGCTGGTATCTGCAATGGGAGGCCTTCTTTTTGGATATGACTGGGTCGTAATAGGAGGGGCAAAGCCTTTTTATGAACCTTTCTTTGGAATAACAAATAGCGCTGCACTTCAGGGTTGGGCAATGAGTTGTGCCTTAATAGGATGTCTTGGGGGTGCAGTGTTATCTGGCTGGCTAAGTGACCGGTTCGGGAGGAAAAAGCTCCTGATTCTGTCCGCAGGTTTATTTGTTGCAGCATCCCTTGGAACGGGAGCAGCAGACTCATTTGGGACATTTATTGTCTTCCGGATGCTTGGGGGAATTGGCATTGGTCTTGCCTCAAACCTCTCTCCGATGTATATCGCTGAAATATCTCCAGGCAATGTCAGGGGAGGATTTGTTTCAATAAATCAGCTTACAATTGTAATAGGAATACTTGCAGCTCAACTGATTAACTGGAGAATTGCCCATCCTGTTCCTTCAGGAGCAACGACTGCGGATATTCTGGCATCCTGGAACGGACAGATAGGATGGAGATGGATGTTCTATGCATGTACTGTCCCTGCAGGTCTCTTCTTTATTATGATGTGGTTTATTCCTGAAAGTCCGAGATGGTTGGCAAAAAGCAAGATCAACCACACGAAAGCTCATAAGATACTGGCAAAAATCGGAGGAAATGATTATGCAGACTCTGAACTTAATTCTATTGAGGAAACACTCAGGACAACTACTGAAAAGACAGATCTTCGTCTTTTGAAACAGCCAGGGGTGTCAAAATTGCTTATTCTTGGTATAGTAATAGCAGTTTTCCAGCAATGGTGCGGGATTAATGTTATTTTCAATTATGCCCAGGAGATTTTTGCAAGCGCAGGTTATAGTGTTTCAGACATCCTGTTTAATATAGTGATCACCGGTAGCGTAAACCTTGTTTTCACCTTTATCGGGATTTTTACTGTCGACAAACTTGGCAGGAAAGCACTTATGCTTCTGGGTTCAGGAGGCCTTGCAGGTATATTTGCCATTATCGGGAGTATGTACTTTTTCAATTTGCAGGGATTACCTTTATTAATAATGGTAGTAGTTGCTATTGCCTGTTATGCTATGTCGCTCGCTCCGGTAACATGGGTTATTCTCTCTGAAATTTTTCCAAACCGCGTACGCGGGACTGCAATGTCGGTTGCAACATTTTCATTGTGGGCCGCCTGCTTTGTCCTGACTTATACATTTCCATTACTAAATCAATTGTTAAAGGCATCAGGTACATTCTGGCTTTATGGCTTCATATGTTTACTCGGATTCTGGTTCATCTTTAAAAGGTTACCAGAAACAAAAGGAAAATCACTGGAAGAGATTGAACATGAGTTTATTAAATAAGAAAAACCACACAGTTCCTGAGTATTGTGGGTATATCAAATTCTAAATAGAAAATGAAAATGGGACAAATTATATTACTCGCTTTTTTGGTGCAATTATTTGCATGTAATAAGGGCAAAGAAGGGCCTGTTCTAAATGAAGATCCAAACGCTGTCAGCATAGCGAATAGT
>JBAWXY010000015.1:0-25681 GCA_037143835.1 Bacteroidota bacterium | reverse complement strand
GATTATTAGGTATTTAATTGTTACTTTTTTCTCTTGATAGAAAAAAGTAACCAAAAAAGATCAAGGCAATACAACTCGTCGTCCTTCGTCCTCCTCATACAGTATTGCTTACAACAAGCCCTCGCAGCAAACTTCAAAACAGTCGCTATTTCCCAAAATTCTCTAAGGCCAATTGAAATCCAAAAAATATTCATGAATTAACTGAATTTTATTAACCTCGGAGCGTTGGCAAAACCACAAACGGTGTGAACCGACCGAAGGGAGCTCGGCGAAGCCAAATCAATCATATCCGGCCATGGTTCGGGGAAAGGCATGCAGGGCAAGGATATGATTGATTTTTCGTTTGTGGCACCTTTTCTTTCGTACTTTCTTTTTGCGTAAAAAGAAAGTACAAAATAAAAAAAATCAAGTAGTTTTGCAATACAAATGCAATCAGATAGTGAAGAAAGTTGACAGTTTTGTATTAAAATCATTTATAGGCCCCCTCATATTCACATTTTTCATTGTGCTTATCATCCTCATTTTACAGTTCCTATGGATGTATGTCGATGAACTTGCCGGAAAAGGCCTTGATTTCAAAATACTTGCAGAGCTAATATACTATTTTTCGCTAACCTTCGTACCAATGGCACTTCCCCTGGCAATTCTCCTTGCCTCCCTTATGACATTCGGAAATATGGGGGAATTCAGTGAACTCTCTGCCTTGAAATCTTCAGGGATACCACTTCAGAGAATAATGCGACCATTAATTGTCCTCATCGGTTTCGTTGTTGTTATGTCTTTCTTTTTTTCAAATAATGTCCTCCCGTACGCAACTGAAAAAGCAAGAACTCTTCTTTGGGATATTCGCCGTAAGAAACCTGATATAAATATTCAGGCCGGTACATTTTATAACGGAGTGCCTGATTTCAGTATTAAAATAACTACCAAAGATCCGGTGACTAACCGCCTCGACAATCTTATAATCTACGATCATCGCGACAGAAGGGGAAATACCTCAGTGATTTTAGCTGATTCAGGCTATATGAAAACAACTCCTGACGGAACCGGCCTGATTATGATTCTTTATAACGGCTATTCTTTCAATGAGATAGAAGAGAAAAATGTGAGCGCCGCTTCCAGAAAGTATCCATCGAGAAAAGACAATTTTAAAGAGCAGACCATAGTGATCTCCCTTACCGGATTTGATCTGGAACGAAGTGAAGAGGGTCTTTTTAAATCGTTTGCATCTATGTTAAATATTTCACAATTAACCCTTTACATAGATTCCCTTAATAAAAAGTATAATGAAAAAATCATTAATCAATTCCAAGAATTCAATAATACAAAAATTTATTACGAACGATACTACGTGCCAAGTTTTGCGATACAGGACGGCAAACCTGACACTTTGAAAAAATTTAAGGAATTTAACACGAAAGTCCTGTTTGATTCTCTTACAATATTTGAAAAAAGAACAGTACTGGTAAAAGCTATTGAAAACCTTAAAGATGGAAATAGTTTCCTGGCCGAGAAAAATGAATCGCTCCATTATGAAGTCAAGGGCATCAAAAAGTATGAAGTGGAATGGAACAAGAAACTGACTATGTCTTTCGCATGTCTTGTATTCTTCTTCATAGGAGCCCCTCTTGGTGCCATCATCAGAAAAGGAGGGCTTGGCACCCCGGCTGTTATTTCGATCTTTTTCTTTGTTATTTATTATGTCATTTCCATTTCGGGACAGAAACTGGTGGAAGAGGATGTAATTGGTACATTTGCAGGAATGTGGGCAGCCTCATATATTTTATTACCAATCGGTATTTACCTTACATATAAAGCTACTACAGATTCTGTGATAATGAACATTGACACATATTTTTCGTTCTTCAGAAAGATATGGGACTATTTATACAGGATTAGCATGAACGATAAACGCAGGGATTCTGTATCGGACTAATTATTTTGTTAAAATGAATGATATTAAGCTGAATACTATCGACGAGGCTATTGAAGATATTAAGAGGGGAAAACTTTTAATTGTTGTTGATGATGAAGATCGCGAGAATGAAGGTGATTTCATCTGTTCTGCTGAACTGATAACTCCCGAAATCGTTAATTTCATGGCCAAACATGGCCGAGGACTTATCTGTGCTGCTCTGCCTGAAGAGAGATGCGAAGAGCTTGATCTGGATCTTATGGTAGGGACAAATACCTCACTGCACGAAACACAGTTTACTGTCTCCGTCGATTTACTGAACGAAGAAACGACTACAGGAGTATCAGCCAAAGACAGGTCCCTCACAATTAAGGCACTTGTTGATCCGGCAACAAAACCATCTGACCTGGGGCGACCCGGACATATATTTCCCCTGAAAGCAAAAGCAAAAGGGGTACTTAGAAGGGCTGGCCATACCGAGGCTGTTGTTGATCTCACACGTTTTGCCGGTCTCCGGTCAGGAGGCGCTCTCGTTGAGATAATGAATGATGATGGGTCAATGGCAAGGTTAGAGGATCTGGAAAAGATCAGTAAAAAATTTGGAATCAAGATAGTTGCTATTAAAGACCTTATCACATATACTCTTGAAAGAGATTCTATTATAGAGAAGGGAGTAAGGGTCAAACTACCAACCAGTAAAGGCGATTTTGAATTTATCCCTTTCCGTCAGACAAGTAATGGCCTCGAGCATGCAGCACTCGTAAAAGGTGCATGGACAAAGGACGAACCGGTTCTGGTCAGACTTCATTCCTCCTGCTTCACAGGTGATATTTTCGGTTCAATGAGATGCGACTGTGGTTCTCAGTTACAAAAAGCTATGGAGATGGTTGAAGCTGAGGGAAAAGGGGTGGTCATTTATCTAAGCCAGGAAGGAAGAGGAATTGGTCTTCTGAACAAGATAAGAGCCTACAGGCTTCAGGATGAAGGGATGGACACAGTGCAGGCTAACCTGAAACTTGGATTCGGTGAAGATGAAAGAGATTATGGTGTAGGTGCCAGCATTATGCGGGAACTTGGCCTTGGGAAAGTGCGTTTGATTTCCAATAACCCTGTCAAAAGAGCAGGACTGGAAGGTTACGGGATTAAAATTGTTGAAACAATCCCTCTTGTAATTGAACCAAATCCCCATAATAAATTTTATCTCGAGACTAAGGCAAATAAAATGGGGCATAACCTTACATGCTATAAAAATATTATTAAGGATTGATATTTTTATCAGGTTTATATGATAATATACCATTTATGAAGAATCTCAGGATAGTATTTATGGGGACACCTGAGTTTGCGGTGGCAACACTTGACTCACTGCTTAAGAATGGTTTTAATGTCATCGGTGTTGTAACTGCCCCCGACAAACCTTCAGGAAGAGGCAGAAAAATAAGTAAATCCCCTGTTAAAGAATTTGCTGAATTCAGTTGCCTGCCTATCTTGCAACCAGACAATCTGAAAGATGCAGAATTTATTTCCGAACTGAAAAAGCTTAATGCCGACCTGTTTATTGTTGTCGCCTTCAGAATGCTCCCTGAAGTTGTATGGAAACTACCTGCAATCGGTACAATTAATCTTCATGCGTCGCTATTGCCAAACTACCGTGGAGCTGCTCCTATAAACCATGCTATCATCAATGGAGAAACCATGACAGGAGTGACAACATTTTTCATTGATGAAAAAACAGATACCGGTAACATTCTGGACAGGGAAGAGGTACATATATTTCCTTTTGAAAATGCCGGAGATCTTCACGACCGTCTTATGAAACATGGAGCCAGGCTTGTTATTAAAACACTTGCTGATATTGCTGAAAACAAGATCAGACCTATACCTCAGACAGTGCTTTTGAAACCGGGAGAATCACCGAAGCAGGCTCCCAAGATCCACCCGAATGACTGTATTATAGACTGGAATAATGACCCTGTAAAAATTCACAACTTCATCAGGGGTCTTGCCCCCTACCCATGCGCAAGATCATTCTTCAAAAACGATTCATCAACCCATTCATTTAAAGTCTTCGAAAGCCAACCTGAAATTGAGAAACACATGTTTAAACCAGGACTGATAATCTCCGACGGGAAACATTTTATAAGGGTTGCCTGTAAGGATGGATTTATAAGTATCGCCAGTCTGCAACTTGAAGGAAAGACCAGGATGAATACTGTCGAATTCCTCAGAGGATTCAGAATAACCGATTTTTCTATTCCGGCTGGTACACAGGTTTAATACTTCTTAACCAGATCTTTCTGCCGGCTTCAGGCTCGGTCCCCTCTGACATCCTGTTCATCTCATAGAGACTTTTCAGTTTTATCCCATAACGCTGTGAAATCAAGTACATTGTATCTCCTTCTACACTATTATGGTACTCTTTACCCGGTTCGGCCTTTTCCCTTTTAAGTTGAAGATATAGTATCTGTCCTGGGACGAGTGGAAAATCACTGTTGAGATCATTATATTTTGGCAGTTCCCATTTCAGCAGCTGAAACTCTTTTTCAAGTTTCTCTCTGGTGTCTCCGTCTTTGACAATTATATATTGTATCCTGTTATTTTCCATAACTCTCGGAACACGTGCCTGAACTGCTGTGTTACCATTTGTAAGAGTCACGGGCTTCTCAATTCTATCAGTATTCTGAACGGTAACAGACTTTTCTGCAGGGACTGTTGTTTGTGGGGGCAGATTGGTGGATTTGTACCCGAGATCTAAATTCCAGAGGCTATTCTCCTCGATTTTTCTGATCAGCATATTCGCATAGTCAGGGTTTGTGGCATATCCGGCTTTTTTCAATCCCCGGGCCCATGCTTTATAATCAGTAGGATCAATATCAAAAAGAAACCTATACCGTGATCCCGTTTTCAAAAATTCGGAATGATCATAAAATGACTCCTCCGGATTGCGATACTTCCTGAAACACTCCTTTCTATTGTCATCATTATGACGTATTGTTGGGCCGGTCCAGTCATCGTGACATTTAATGCCAAAATGGTTATTTGCTTCACTTGCCAGACGGCTTCGCCCGAAGTCCGATTCAATCATGCCCTGGGCAAGTGTAATACTGGCAGGAATCCCGGTTCTCTTCATCTCGCTTACAGCAATATCTTTATATGTGTAAATATAATCCTCCGCCGATAGTCCTGCACCGGAGGTTGAAGCAACCGGTTTATATGCTGCGCATGAAAACAGACCTGAAATTACAGCCAGTTGAAGAATCAAAAGTAACCTATTGGGCATTTCAATTATGTTTATGACAAAAATAGGAAAAAAAGTGCTTAAAGTTTGAAGTACTCAGAGTTATTGGTTTTTACAACTTTAGGCACTCTGGGCACTTCAAATTTAATACTTAAGTCTTGAATAGCCAGGATTGATAAAAACTAACTTAATTTATTAACTATTATTACTACATTTGTAACCCTTACTGAATAAGAGTGTTATGATAAGAACAAATAATATTTCATTTTCATACAAAGAATTTGAAAAACCTGAAGAGTTAAATACTGATGATCTGGAACTTGTTTTCGCTGCAAGAGAAACAGCTATAAATGCTTATGCTCCCTATTCAAAATTCAGAGTCGGAGCAGCGATCAGATTGGAGAGCGGTACAATAGTCCGTGGAGCAAATGTTGAAAATGCGGCATTCCCTTCAGGGATTTGTGCCGAAAGGAGTGCTCTTTCCAATTCCGTATCAAATCACCATAATGATAAACCCGTAGCGATTGCTATTGCGGCCATGACAGAAGATGGTCTGACCAACGAACCGGTTCCTCCATGCGGAAATTGCCGCCAGGTAATTGCTGAAGAGGAGTCAAGAACCGGAAATCAGATAAGGATAATTCTCTCGGGGAAAAACAAAACAATGATTATTGACAGCATAAGCAGCCTTCTTCCATTGCAGTTCAATAAAAAGAATATGAAGGTCAATCTTCCCTGACAATCAGCTGGAATCCTGCTCCATGGATATTTTTAATATTCAGAGCCGGATCGTCCGATAAAAACTTTCTTAATTTCGTTATATAAACATCCATGCTCCTGGCCGTAAAATAGTCATCAGATCCCCATATCTTTTTCAGAGCCACCTCCCTGCTGATCAATGCATTCGGATTAATTGCAAGTAATTCAAGCAACTGTGCCTCTTTCGGTGAGAGTTTCTTTTCATCATCTCCAAAAGTAAGTGTCCTCAGTTTGGAGTTGAAAACAAACTTTCCGATCTCATAGATATCTTTTGTACCGTTTTGAAAATCGCGTCTGGAAAGTATTGCTTTTATCTTTGCCAGAAGTATATCAGTATCAAATGGTTTAGTAATATAATCATCCCCTCCTACTCCATAGCCTTTAAGAACATCTTCTTTCAGTTTTTTTGCTGTAAGAAAAATGATCGGAACCTCATTGTTTATCTGCCTTATCTCATTCGCAATTGTAAATCCGTCAACATGCGGAAGCATAATGTCGAGAATGCAGATATTAAAGAGCCCTCTTCTGAAATGATCAAGAGCATATTTGCCATCGTCAACCCACTCAACAGAGTAGTCGTTTATTTCGAGGTATGACTTCAGAACCGATCCAAAGCTCAGGTCATCCTCAACAAGAAAAATCTTAACGGGTTTATTGCTCATTTTTAGTTCTCCCAGTTAAATGGTAAAAATATATCGAACCGGCTTCCCTTACCGGGTTCGCTGAAAACAGTAATATTGCCCCTGTGGGCATCAATAATAGCCCGTGCATAATTTAAGCCGAGGCCAAACCCCTTAACATCATGCACGTTACCGGAACTCTGCCGATAGAACCTTTCAAATATTTTGCTCTGAACTGCTTTTGTCATCCCGATTCCTTTATCCTCAACAGATAAAATTAATCCCTTTTCGTTGTTTTTTGTTTTAACCGTTATTTCCGGTGATTCATTTGAATATTTTATTGCGTTGTCAAGAAGGTTATTAACAAGATTTGTCAGGTGCTCACTATCGCCATAAACCACAGGTTCAGAGGCTTCCAAATTAAGATTGATTTTTCCGTTTCGCTGCTGAACCTGTATATCAATGGTATCAATTGCATGTTCAATAATTGAATGCATTGAGACATTTTCAAATCTGAATTCAATCTCCTTTTTATCGAGTGAAGCTATCTGCAGGATTGTTTCAACTTTTTTATTCATCCGGCTGTTTTCTTTTTTGATCATGCTGATGAAATGCCTGATACTGACCTCATCTTTAATAACTTTAGGATTGGTTATAGTATCTGCAGCAAGCGAAATTGTGGCAATCGGGGTCTTAAACTCGTGCGTCATGTTGTTAATGAAATCTGATTTCATCTCCGAAATCTTCTTTTGCCTGATAATAAAATACAGACTTAGTGCAAAAGTCGCCAGAATGAATAGTGAGAAGAGCATCGAGCCTCCAAGAATCCAGGCCATTGATCCGAGCACATAATTGGCGCGCTCAGGAAAAATTACTGACAGAATAAGGTCCTGTCTTATAATATTATCGGGAAATAACCTGACCATATAATTGCTCTTCAGAAAATCATTTTTTTGCGATTTATTAATTGCCCCATCCTGAACTATTCCGTCTTTGATTATTGCATATTCATATGGAGTCTGCACTCCCGCAAATGCCAGCGACCGATTAAGTGTATATTCAATTTCCTTATTATCAAGCTCAAGAGTCTTTTCCCACTGATAAATCTCCGATATCATCTGGTCGCTCATGTTCTGAAATTCGCTTGATCTTTTTTTCACCCAGTCGAGAAATTCATTTTGCCGTATATATACAGCCCTTGAATTTGTATTCGCACCTTCACCTCTCCTCACAATACTCATTTTGCCCGATTCATCAGGGGCAGCGGCGATAAAAGTCACGGAGTCAGAAACAATGGAAGTATCGCCTGTAAAAACAAAAGACTCATTTGCTGTTGTCACCTTTCCGATATCAAAACTGCCGGATACTGACTGATTGGTAATCCTGACACTAAATTTATTTCCGGGTTCTGAAGAATAACTTCCAATGCTCATATAGCTGGTAATATCGCCGGATGAGTCATTGAATGAAAGGGAGTTGTCAAGGATAAAATTATTAAAGAAATTCATCTTTCTTGAAGATTCAATGGCATTTGCAGCATTATTAAGACTGACAATTACTGCGTTGTTGAAATTTTCATTCCTTATGCCTACTGCGTTCCGAATCCACACGGTCTGAACCCAGATAATGCCGATAATAGATAACAGCATCATAATGATTAGGCCGGTGAATTTCATCCTGTTCATGATACAAAATTAAATTATTAAGTCGTCACTCAGGCAGTATTTAACTTTTCATTAACTCTAATTAACCTAATATTAACTGCAAGTTGTTGGCGTTAAAGTAATTTTGATTTTTTTATCAGGTTTTCCGGCTCATTTTTTTTATGCAATAGAATCCATAAAAACCGACCAGATATCACCTTCAGGAAAATGGGCAGTAATCGAAACCGGTTCTTTTTTGACAGGATGAATAAACTCCAGCCTGCGTGCTAAAAGGCTTATGCCTCCATCTTCGTTCGACCGGGGAAAACCATATTTCAGGTCTCCTTTTATGGGACATCCGATTTTTGCCAGTTGTGCCCGTATCTGGTGGTGTCTGCCGGAATGAAGCTCAATTTCAAGCAGATAGAACCTTTCAGATCTTCCTTTCAATCTATAGGTTAAACTCGCCTCTTTTGACCCTTTAACCTCAGTATCATAAACATAACTTTTGTTTTGCGCCTCATTTTTTTTAAGAAAGTGGGTAATTGTAGCCTCATCTTCAGGAGGTCTCTCCTTTACAATAGCGAGATATGTCTTTTTAACCTGCTTCATTCTGAACATCTCATTAAGCCTTTCAAGGGCTTTTGATGTACGTGCATACAAAATGACCCCGCTTACCGGACGGTCGAGCCTGTGAATAACTCCCAGAAAAACTTCACCGGGTTTTTTGTACTTCTCTCCAAGGTATTTTTTTACTTCAGTATCCAGGGAGATATCTCCTGTTTTATCACCCTGCGCCAGATCAGAAGATCTTTTATAAACAGCAATAATATGATTGTCTTCGTATAATATTTCAGCCATTTCAGGTTTAATTAGTACTGCTCCTTTTCGTTCGGGAAGTCCTGTGATCTTACATCGGTAATGTAAGCCTGTACAGCACCTTTAATCTCTGCATGAAGATTATGATACCTTCGAAGAAATCGCGGAGAAAATTCTTGTGTAATACCCAGCATATCATGAAGAACCAACACCTGTCCATCAGTCTTTCCGCCTGCACCAATACCTATTAACGGTATTTTCAGACTATTTGTGACCTCTTCCGCCAGCTTAGCCGGTATTTTTTCGAGTACTATCGCAAAACAACCGGTCTCTTCAAGTAACCTGGCATCCTCCATTAGCCGGCGGGCCTCCTCTTCTTCCCTGGCCCTTACTACATAAGTTCCGAACTTATGAATAGCCTGAGGCGTCAGACCAAGATGTCCCATTACCGGAATTCCGGCTGATAATATCCTTTCAATAGATTCAACTACCTGAAATCCACCTTCAAGCTTAACAGCATGCGCCCCTGTCTCTTTCATGATCCTTATCGATGAAGCCAGAGCTTCTTTTGAGTTGCCCTGATATGTTCCAAAAGGAAGATCCACCACAACAAGGGCTCTCTTAACAGCTCTTACAACAGAAGCAGCATGATAAATCATATTATCGAGTGTAATCGGCAGTGTAGTATCATAGCCTGCCATCACGTTTGAGGCAGAGTCTCCTACCAGAATAACATCTATTTCTGCTTCATCAAGAATCTTTGCAATGGAATAGTCGTAAGCAGTCAGCATTGCAATCTTCTCACCTTTGAGCTTCATCTCATTCAAAACATGAGTAGTAACCCTTTTAACAGATTTATGTATCGACATAATTATAAATGTGTTAATTACAGTTGCCAAAGTTACAGATTTGTATCGGATGATACATCCTGATAATTACATCTTTTTAATTTGGCAGCACTTATCACTCTCCCTGTCGTTTTGTCACATCGAAGTCTTTATGGTAGTTAATTTCCTGCATGTTTCGTTAAAACCCCCAAATCCCCTCAAGGTGACTTGCCAATAACTAATTAACTATATGTCAGTTATAACCCCCTTCAGGGAGGCAGTGGGATAAAACTCCCGACAGAAAAGCCTGTTAAGGACCCTCTTGTAACTCACTAAAAATATCTTCAATGGTGCCATATTTACATAAAAACAAGAAATAATTTTAATGGCATAATCATTGCTTAATCATAATATCAAATTGAAATTATTTAAATTAATATAAAATGGGAAAAATAATTGGTATCGATCTGGGAACTACAAATTCATGCGTTGCAGTAATGGAAGGCAATGAGCCTGTTGTGATCCCTAACAGTGAGGGTAAAAGAACCACCCCTTCCATAGTTGCTTTTGTGGAGAATGGAGAACGTAAAGTAGGCGACCCGGCCAAACGACAGGCAATTATCAACGCAAAGAAAACCATTTACTCGATTAAAAGATTTATGGGGGAGACTTATGATAAGGTTACAAAAGAGATAAAAAGGGTAACCTACACCGTTGTTAAAGGTGATAATAATACTCCGAGGGTGAAAATTGATAACCGCATGTATTCTCCTCAGGAGATCTCTGCAATGGTTCTTCAGAAGATGAAGAAGACTGCCGAAGATTATCTGGGACAGGAGGTTACTGATGCAGTTATAACAGTTCCGGCATATTTCAGCGATTCGCAGCGTCAGGCAACAAAAGAGGCAGGTGAGATTGCAGGGTTGAATGTTAAAAGGATCATTAATGAGCCTACTGCTGCTGCCCTGGCTTATGGTCTTGATAAAAAGTCAAAGGACCTTAAAATAGCTGTATTTGACCTTGGTGGCGGAACATTCGATATTTCGATTCTTGAACTTGGCGATGGTGTCTTTGAAGTTAAATCCACTAACGGGGACACCCATCTTGGAGGCGACGATTTTGATCATATGATAATTGACTGGATGGCTGAAGAGTTTCTTAAAGAAGAAGGTGTAGATCTGAGAAAAGATCCGATGGCATTACAGCGTCTGAAAGAAGCTGCCGAAAAAGCCAAAATTGAACTTTCCAGTGCAACAACCACGGAGATTAATCTCCCTTACATTATGCCTGTTGATGGAATTCCAAAGCATCTTGTAAAAACACTTACACGAGCTAACTTTGAAAAGATTTGTGATAAACTGATTCAGGCTTGTATCGAGCCGTGCAGGATCGCTCTTAAGGATTCAGGTCTTGCTGTGTCTGAAATCGATGAGGTTCTGCTTGTTGGCGGTTCTACTCGTACACCTGCGATACAACAGCTTGTTGAAAAATTCTTTGGACGGGTGCCTTCAAAAGGAGTTAACCCCGACGAAGTTGTGGCAGTCGGTGCAGCAATACAGGGAGGTGTACTTACCGGAGAGGTGAAAGATGTTCTCCTTCTTGATGTTACACCATTGTCGCTGGGTATAGAAACAATGGGTGGAGTTATGACTAAACTTATTGAGTCAAATACTACCATTCCTACAAAGAAAACAGAGGTGTTTACCACTGCAGCCGATAGCCAGCCCTCTGTTGAGATTCATGTTCTTCAGGGTGAAAGACCGATGGCAACTGGTAATAAAACTATCGGACGATTCCATCTCGATGGTCTTCCTCCGGCTCCTAGAGGTGTTCCCCAGATTGAAGTAAGCTTTGATATCGATGCAAACGGTATTTTACATGCTTCAGCAAAAGACAGAGGTACCGGCAAAGAACAGAGAATAAGAATTGAAGCATCTTCCGGATTAAGTGATGATGAGATAAAAAGAATGAGAGAAGAAGCCAAGATCAACGCTGAGGCCGACAATAAGGCGAAAGAAAAAGTTGTAAAGATCAATACTGCTGACAGCATGATCTTTACAACCGAAAAACAGCTTAAGGAATTCGGCGACAAACTTCCTGCAGATAAAAAGCCGGCTATTGAAGATGCTCTCGCAAAGCTTAAGGAAGCTCACAAATCGCAGGATGTTGAGGCGATCGACAAAGCTCTGGCTGAATTGAATTCAGTATGGCAGGTTGCTTCGGAAGAGATGTACAAAACTGCACAGAACACCGGTCAGCCTACATCACAACCCGGTTCTGAACAACCCGGGGATGACAACACCAAGTCGGGTAGTGAAGAGGTAACCGATGTTGACTTTGAAGAGGTAAAATAATATAAAACTTAATACAAGATTTTAATAAAGAGAGGCTGAAGATATTTCAGCCTTTTTTTTTACGTTTTATTCTGATCCTGTATTACAGTTTTTTATGATCTGCGGGATAATTTTTTGTACTTTTATATAAAATTTCGCGTTTCCTTAATATGAATCTGAAAATAATTACAATAGCCTCTCTGTTAGCCATTTCAGCTACAGCTACATGCCAGACTGAAACAGAAATTAATAAAACTGATCAGCAGGGAAGGAAACAGGGACATTGGATTAAAAAATATCCCAATAAATCTGTTATGTATGATGGGGTTTTTAACGACGATCATCCTGTTGGTGAGCTCAGAAGATATTATGAGAATAATACTTTAAAGTCCTTACTGATATATAATGATAATGGCACTGAGGCAGTAGCAGGTATTTATCACCCGAATGGCTATATCTCCTCAAAAGGCAAATACGTCAACCAGATGAAAGAGGGGAAATGGCAATTCTTCTCCATATCCATTAACGGGTACCTTATCTGTGAGGAACACTACTCCGGGAATCTCAAAAACGGTCCGTCAGTGAAATTCTTTCCCGACAGTACAGTTGCTGAAAAACTCACTTATATCAATGATATCAAACAGGGGGAATGGATCCAATACTATCCCAATGGTGCCATCTGCCTGAAATCAAATTATCTGAACGGCAAAATTAATGGCAGGTTTGAGGTCTGGTTTGAAAATGGGCAGATTGAATTTTCAGGACAATATAAAAATGATGCAAGGGATGGACTCTGGCATATCTATAATAATGACGGAATCCTGAAATATAAGTTAGAATACCTGGCAGGAGTTACAAAAGACCGCCAGTTGGATATTGATGAATCTGACTATTTGGACTTCCTTGAGAAAAACAAGGGAAAAATTACCGATCCGGAAAAAACCGGAGTTATAAGGTAATGAAGACTTTAAATCTTTTAACCTGAAAGGAATTGATCATGACTGAAAAACTGTCTTTAACGGAATTACAGTTGATCATAAGAGATTCTTTATATCTGGCTTTACCTGATATGTATTGGGTAATTGCTGAAATCTCAGAAATTAAAGAAAACAATGCCGGCCATTGTTACCTTGAACTAATTGAAAACCATCCCGATGAGAAAAATGTCAGGGCACGGGCAAAAGCAATAATCTGGAGCAACCGTTACAGATTCCTTAAGTCATTTTTTGAAAATATTACCGGAGAATCGCTAATGGAGGGACTTAAGATACTGGTTAAAACAAAGGTTGAATATCATGAGTTATATGGCTTGAGCCTGGTAATCACCGATATCGATCCTGCATTTACAATCGGCGAAATGGCAATGAAACGTCAGCTGGTTATAAAAAAGCTTGAGGAGGAAGGGGTATTTTCAATGAATAAGGAAATTGACTTTCCTGCTGTTCCTCAAAGAATTGCGATAATTTCTTCAAAGAATGCAGCAGGATATTCTGATTTTATCAATCAACTGACCGGAAATAGTTCCGGATATATTTTTTATACTGCATTGATCGAAACCGCAATGCAGGGGACAGAAACCGAACAGGGGGTAATAAGTGCTCTTGATAAGATCGCATTAAATTCCGATTTATTCGATCTTGTAGTAATTATAAGAGGTGGAGGCTCCCAGTCTGATCTCAGCTGGTTCGACAGTTATAACATTGCCTATCATGTTACCCAGTTCCCTTTACCTGTTATAACCGGCATAGGCCATGATAAGGATATGTCTGTCACCGATATGGTAGCAAACAGGGCACTAAAGACACCAACTGCAGTGGCCGATTTTCTTATCGATTGTGTAGCCGGGGCAGAAAACCACCTTATTGAAGTGAGTTCTGAAATTACTGATATTTCAAGGATAATCATCGAAAAGAACAGAAACCTTATTGAAACGTCCGGAATAAGACTGATACCTCTTTCCCGCATAATGATTTCGGAGATAAAAGACAAACTTTCCGGCAATATAATTGAAATCATCAATATTGGGAAAGAGCATATAATAAGAGCAGGTCTTGCTCCGGCAAATCAGGAATCAAGACTGGTTTCAGCAGTAAAATCTTTTTCGTCAGGCAAAGAATCGGTGCTTAAAAGAACAATTCAAAACCTTACTGACTTCACAACCAATGCTCTGGACAGAAATAATATCAGAGTAGCAGGATTAGGGAACACCCTGAGTATTCTAAAACCTGAAAATGTACTTAAGCGAGGGTATACAATAACCTCGTTCAATGGCAGAATATTAAAAAAGAGCGATCAGGTAAAAACAAATGATCTTATTGATACACAATTCAGTGACGGAGCGATCAGAAGCAGGGTAGCAGGAAAAACACAAGAAAAATGTTGAAATGTTGAAATGTTGAAAAATGTAGTAGTTAAAACTAAATGATATGGCAAAAAAGGAATTTTCATTTAATGAAGCGGTAATTGAGATCGAGGATATCCTCAGGAACATCGAAAGCGGCGATCTTGATATTGATAAGTTATCTGTTGAAGTAAAACGTGCTTCTGAACTGATTAAACAATGTCAGAAAAAGCTAAGATCAACAGAGGAGGAGATCAACAGCATATTTAAGGATATGGTATAAAAAATAAATCAGGACAGGAGTCCTGATTTACTACTTTACTACCCTAAACCTAAATCCATGAAAAAACTCTTGTAACATGATGTTACTACCTTCTATACCGTTAAACGATTGTTATAGATGAAATGTTTCATTTTTATAAATATATTTTAAAACAAGAACGAAATTTTTGATGAACAGCCTATTTTTCTACACCAAGTACATCCTTGAATGCTTTAATAAATGTTTCTTTAGGTAACGCCCCCATTGCCATTTGTGGCTGACCCTCAGAGGGAACGAATAAAAAAGAAGGTATACTTCTTACACCAAAAGCCGATGCAAGTTCCTGCTCTTCCTCTGTATTAACCTTAAAAACATCAATCTTACCATCAAAATCTTTAGCCAGCTCTTCAAGTACCGGAGCTACCATCTTACATGGTCCGCACCAATCTGCATAAAAATCTATTATACAAGGCTTTTCGCCTTCAAATTTCCATTCTTTGTTTTTTTCGAAGTTGAATACTTTATTCAAAAACGTCTCTTTTGTCAGATGCTCTACCATTTTATTTTTATTTATTAAACATACGGAACTTCAGTTTGTTTAAATCCCTGACAACCTTTATGCCAATAAATCGTAAGAATCATAAGTTACAAAAAATTGAGTATTAATTGTAACTTTGTCATGAATATTTAACAAATTGTCATATCTATATATGAACATATGTCTTAATGACAAAATTTTCGATACACTTAGTGGTGTGATTACATCTGAGAATGTGAAAGCATATGTTATTGGAGGTTGGGTAAGGGATTGTATTCTCAAAAGGGATCACCCCGACAAGGATATCGATATTGTTGTCATTGGAAGCGGTATTGAGATAGCCCGTAAAGCGGCCAGAAAGATAAATCCCGGGATAAAAGTCAGCGTCTTCAAAAATTTTGGAACAGCAATGTTCAAAAATGAAGAATATAACATTGAGTTTGTAGGTGCACGTAAAGAGTCGTATGACAAGGGTTCAAGAAAACCTGTCGTGGAAGACGGAACGCTAGAGGATGATCAGAAAAGAAGAGATTTCACCATCAATGCACTGGCTATAAGCATCAATAAGGAGACATTCGGCGAGTTTATTGATCCATTTGGGGGCATTGATGACCTTAAGAAGAAAATTATAAGGACACCTCTTGACCCCGACAAGACTTTTTCAGATGATCCTTTAAGGATGATGAGAGCCATCAGGTTTGCTAACCAGCTTAATTTCAAAATTGAGGAGAATACATTTAATTCAATAAAAGAAAATGCTGAAAGGATCAGGATTGTTTCGCCTGAAAGGATTGCCACTGAACTGAATAAAATAATAATGTGCGAGCGTCCTTCAAAAGGATTTATCCTTCTTGAAAAGGCAGGTCTGCTTAAAATTATTTTCCCTGAGCTTGATAATCTGAAAGGAGTGGAAACAAAAGAAGGACAAGCGCATAAGGACAATTTTCATCATTCAATAAAAGTGCTTGACAATATAAGTAAGAACACTGATAATGTTTGGCTTAGATGGGCTGCTCTTCTTCACGATATTGCCAAACCTGTTACAAAGAAATACTCGCCTGATACCGGCTGGTCATTCCATGGACATGAATATGTAGGTTCTAAAATGATTCCCGATATATTCAGGGAGCTCAAGCTTCCTCTGAATGAGAAGATGAAATATGTTCAGAAAATAATTGATCTTCATCTCAGACCAATTGCTCTGTCGCAAGAGTTAGTAACCGATTCTGCAGTAAGGAGATTATTATTTGAAGCAGGCGATGATATTGACGA
The DNA here is from genome assembly GCA_037143835.1 of Bacteroidota bacterium. Lineage (GTDB taxonomy): Bacteria > Bacteroidota > Bacteroidia > Bacteroidales > VadinHA17 > LD21. The sequence goes on along the minus strand of JBAWXY010000015.1, from coordinate 9,114 downwards.
TCTGATGATATTGTGCGAAGCTGATATAACGTCAAAGAATGAAGCAAAAAAAACGAAGCATCTTGAAAATTTCAGAATTGTCAGGAATAAACTGAAAGAGATTGAAGAAAAGGATGAAATAAGAAATTTCCAACCCCCGGTTGATGGAAGTGAGATTATCATGGCTTTTGGAATAAAACCCGGAAAAGAGGTTGGAATAATAAAAAATGCAATCAGAGAGGCAATACTTGATGGGATAATCCCGAACGAACATGAATCTGCCAGAAAATTAATGCTTGAAAAGGGAAAAGAGATAGGCCTGACTCCCGATGATGCAACTATCTGAACCTGAGATCGAGTAAAACCGGAAGGTGATCGCTGTATCCTCCCTGGTACCTGTATCCACGATACGTTGAAAGAGGACTGAATCCAGGATATTTAGGGTCTTTCTTCAAAAGAAAATCAGGCTTGAAAATACTTAACATTTTTACATCGGTATACAGGCCCGTATCAGAGGATAAAAGAATATCTGACACTATTACCTGGTCAATCATTTCCCATGTTCCCATATAACGATATGTTCCAAGGCCATTACCTGCCATGCTTTCTGACAGATTTACCAGGAAATTGCATGAATCAGAAGGTTTAATAAGTGACTTAATCACCTGATCGTCAGGGGTACAGTTAAAATCTCCTAAAATAATAACTCTTGCTCCTGCAGAGCTTCTCGCATTTATTGAATCAGCCTTCTCTCTGACCATGGCAGCAATTTTCAATCTTAGACTCTCTCCGGCAAGAACCCCGCCCCTTCTCGAAGGCCAGTGATTTACAATAAGATGTACGGTATCTGTATTAATCACCAATTTAGTATAAAGTATACTTCTGGAGGTAAAGTCTTCCCTTTTAATATCTGATGGAATCCAATACCGGTAGTCAATAACTTTGGTACATTCTTTTCTGTAAATCAGGCAAACATCAATGCCTCTCTGATCGGGAGATTCCTCATGGATAATTCCATATTTATATTTTGACAAAAAGGTACCATAAACAAGATCCTCAAGCACTTTCCTGTTTTCCACTTCACAAAAGGCAACCACTGCAGGTGGGTTCCACTCACCGGCTGCAATAATTGTCTTATATACCGAATTTAATTTTTTATTATACCGCGCAGAATTCCATCTCATAACTCCTCCGGGAAGAAAATCATCATCATCTTTAAGTGAATCATCTTCAATATCGAACAGGTTTTCAACATTATAAAACATCAGTCGGACTGGTTGAAATCTGACATCCTGTGAATATCCTCTGTTTAATATTATCGTAAGCAGTACGAGTGTACAGGTTATTCCTGAAATGATCCCTTTTGGCATATATTTCCTGATAATTATTAAAGGAGAAATTGCTTCTCCCGATAAACCCATAATTTCTTATCGAAGTTACAATTTGCCGGGGCCAATAATAAATCATTTTGAAATTATGTTGAAACTGCCATGACAGACCCGTTTGAATATCCAAAATATTTATTTTTCGATATTTTTTGCGGAAAAGAAAATGTAATCTATATTTGCACTCACTTTTCGGGGGATTAGCTCAGCTGGTTCAGAGCATCTGCCTTACAAGCAGAGGGTCGGGGGTTCGAATCCCTCATCCCCCACAGTGAAAATCAAGGAGTTAGAACAATCTGACTCCTTTTTATTTTAAACTAGGTGAAACATAGGTGAAACAAATCTTATGAATCCGGATTTGATAGGTTAAGTTATATTATTACATCTTCGCCTATTCACTCTGGTCGAAAATAGGGTAGAAAGGGTGAGGGTTTGACAGAATCCCATCCGTATCAATAATTGGATTAATCTTTGAATTTAAGCTTACATATAATAGTATATGTCTTTAACCATTACTCTTTTATAACATAAGTAATAATGAAGTGCCTTAATTGCGGCATTTTTACTATTGTAATAATTAGGCCACCAAAGTCCTGATCTAAAGTAGTATTTCTTTAAACTATTTGAAAAGAACACTTTTCCCATTTTTCCATCAGAAAACTCGATTTTCAATTCATCCAGCCTTTCACTCCAAAAAGTATTCATTTTTTCTATCATGAATACTTTATATGTTATATTATCAGAAACAGTTCCACTTTCTAATTCTACGTTATGTGAAAAAAAATTCTCAATTGCCCCAACTTCTACATTATCAGTCGAATTTACATTTGACACGTCCTCTTTTGGAAGCACCTGGTTTGATTCTGACATTGGTGATTCCCTTGAAGGTTTATTTAGTTTTTTCAATAACCCAATAATGAATAAGGCAAGATTAGGAATAAAGAAGGCAAAGAATCCCCAACCTATTGTGTCTCGATTTTGTCTTTTTGCAATATCAACGGTCCAAAAAGTAGCAACTATTCTCCAAATAATATTGAGAACAACTCCAATCACTAGATAGACTGCGTAATCATATTGATTATCAAATTTTACTATCAAGCTGATTATTAAAATAATAATCATAAGAATAGATGCAACGACTGTTGCACTTGAATCACCTTTATAGGTTCTATCATATTTATCAACTTTTATCTCGTCGGATTTACTTTTATCGTTAGCCTTTTTAAACGACAGAGAAATATTAACATTCTGAGGAATCGGATCAGGTTTGGTACTCAAATCAATTTTATTCTCTGAAACTTGATTTATTGACTGCTTAGTTCCGCAATATGAGCAGAACTTACTGGCATTATCTATTTGCTTACCGCATTCTTTACAGTACATTTTAGTATAGTTTTGTTTAACAATTCGATGATAAATTTTTGTGTAATCAAGTTTCTGGGAGATCAATCCACCTAGGGTTTAAACTAAAATTTTTATTAACCTCAATCCTGCTATTTACTAATACTCCATTTTTAAATTCTAAACACCAATCTTTTTCGCGAATAGATATTATAGCTCCCCATAATTCTTTACCTTGGGGAATCTTAATCTCTCCCGTAAACCATCCAGCAAATACTTTTTTGGAGGTTGGGAATAGAAAATCCAATGATACTTCTTTAAAATTTGTCGTATGTCCCTTGAAATCTATCAAATAGAGTCTGTCATTTTCAATTTCCCAAGTTCCGGCATAACCTCTCTCCCAATCACTATACTTTGCAACGAAAACAGGTTTTTCATCACCCATCAATTCAAACAAAGAGTCTAATGGATCAGTTTTAATCCAATATTCTTTACCATTGTAAAATAGTTTATCTTTTACCTGTGTTGTCATATGTCAAATTGTTTTTTTGTCTAGAGGGTTGTGCGTGGTAAAGTTATATTTTATTGTGCGTTGTCTTTCAAGTTCCTGAAATTGCTCTAAATACGATTAGTCCTATAATTAATCCGATTGAAATGAAAAGTAAAATTTTTAAGAATTTGTTTTCCTTAGATTGATTTTCAAACTGTGTTGAAGTTGCTTTCTTAAAATCATCAATTCGATGGTTTAAAGAATTTTCGCTCGCATCAATTCTTGAAGTAATTTCTTTTGTCTTTGCTTGAATATCGTCTTTAAGATTTCTCTCTAAGTCACCAATTCTTGTTTGTATGTTTTGTAGTCCTTGATTGATTGAACTTACAGTTGCATCAAGTTTGTCAAGTCGAGAGGGAAAATCGATACTTTCAATTTTCTTGATTAATCGTGATGCTGATTCTCCAAGGTCAGAATATCCCGAAAGTACTGCTTTGATTTGCTTTTCAAATGCTGAATTTGATTTTGAGAGTTGTTCAGTTGCATCGTTTATTTTTTTTGTTGATTCCTGAATCTCCTTATTAACCTGCTTTTGATGTTTTTCATTTGCATCCGAAAGAGCTTTCTCAATATTCTGCAAATGTTTTGAAAACTCTTTATGAATATTGCTCAGAGTTGTCATTAATGCAGTTGCATTCTCATCTGCTTTTTGCAAATGTTTAACTGCTGGTTCTAATTTATCTAACTCTGTTTTGAGTTTTTCAAGATGTGAATGAATGTCTTGGTTCATATTTTTCTAAAAATTTATTGTTAAAGTTTTCCAACCATTCCGAATGAACTTTCACAGATAGAATAGTAATTTGATTTTTCATTATCTCTTGGATTCCCTGGTGTGTTGAGAATTGGAGTACATAGTTCTTGTATTTTTCTGCTTCTTTCAAAACTTGGTCAAACGACCAAGTATTTTCTTTTTTAAACTCAATGAATCCTTTAGCAAAACTTTCAGATGCTTCATCCATCAATCTTTTATTTTCAGGTTCTAGAATGAAAATTGAAAATGCTTTGAGTAAATGAAATACTGCATTGTCAGGTTGTGGAGTAAGTAATCGGACACATGCTCCACGCAAGTGCTTTAAGTTATTAATGTGCCCACCTGATTTATCTTCATCAATTACTTTAATGAATTCCCAAACCCATTCTATGTTTTGTTGTCTTCCTTCCTCTGTTCTATCAGTTAAAGATTTATTCTCTCTATTAATTTCATATCCCTTTCTTGCATACTTAGAGTTGAAATACAATTCAACAAATTCTTTAAAAGCTTCACCTCCATTTTCTTTTCCAATTTCACATGCTCCTTTCATTACTCCTATCCCTTCAAACCTTTTCTTCTCAATTTCACGATAAACAAAGTCCGTAAGGAAGTAAAGACATTTTTGAATTATTGTTGTACCTTCAAATTGCCTAGCGTTTCTAATTTCTTGTTTGGTTCTTACTTCTGAATAATATTTCCTAATGTAGTTCTCCAAGTTTTTGAAATATTGTTCATCAATTTTTCTCCTTGCGTAAATAGTATAGGTCTTGGAATTGAAATCAACAGTGTAATCGTCAATAACACCAACAGTTGATAAACGGTATAGTGCTTTCTCTGTATCTGCTTTAGTTCTATATCCATCAAATAATCTTTGTAATTCTCTATCTGCTGTTCCTATCTGATTATTTTTTACTCGGTCTCGTGCCCTAGCTGCTTGCTCAAATGAAATCCCGCTTTTAAGTGTTGATATAACTTGTTCTTTGAAGTCAGCAAATGAACTAGAGAATGAAAGTATATCTTTCATCGGGTCTTTGGCTTGAACAGTACTAAACGCTCTTGTGTTGAAAGATGCATTTAACCATCTTCTAATAGTTTCTATTCGTTGGATAGTATTGTTTTGAAAGCTTAGCGTAAGTGTTACTCTTTCCCTTAACCTAAGTAATGTTTCAAGTCCGTCAACTGTGTCCGAAGTATTTAACCAATCAATAATATTTCCTGTTGCGTTCTCCTGAATGTAGTTTGTTATTTCGTTAAGAACTGAGTTGCAAATAACAGTTGGCTGATTAGCTGTATTCAATATCTGAAAAAAATCAGTCAATCTTATAGAGCCATATTTTATTTCTGGAGAATCACCTCTTGTCGTGATATACCAGACATCATTTTCATTTTTCCATAATGATAGATTTAACTCCACTCCGAATTGTTCAGCAAGTTGTAATTCAATCTCGGATATTTTGTTTGGAGTATGAATTGCTGAAAGAAGTTCAAATAAAATAGCCTTTTCTTTATCAACTCCCTTAAATGAAGAATTATGAAAGAATAAAAGGTTATCCCTGTCAATCTCAAATGTTTTTTCTCCTTTCTTAACTTTCTCATCATTGAAAAGAATAAAAGAAGTAGCTGGTTGTTTGTCTCTGCCTGCCCTGCCTGCTTCCTGAATAAAGCTTTCAATTGATCTCGGATAGTTTACATGAAAGGTGAACCTGATGTTTGGTTTGTCAATTCCCATTCCGAACGCTTTTGTTGAAACAAGTAAGTTCAATTTGTTCGCAATAAAGCCTTCTTGTGCTTGTAGGGAATCTGCTTCTATCAAATCTGCTATCTTTTCATCATCAGAATCTGAACCCATGAATGAACCCATTCGCAAACTCGGAATTGCTGCTCTCTTAATTCCATCATAAACTGCATTTCTCTTATCATCTTTTCTGTATCTATCCGTAACTCCGAAATACCAACCACGATGAGGACAAAAAATAATTCCCGAATATTTATTTTGATTATCAAAATGCAAACTACTTAAATGATTTATGAGTTTTGATTGCTTTTGCGTTCCTAGTTTTTCTTTCAATCTCCACTCTGAATCTGTGTCACGTAAGTCAGCGAATATATCTATGATTTCAAAGTTTAATTCTTCTCTGTTCACTGTGTCAAATCGGATAATGGAATCTTCCTTCAACTTGTATCTTTCGTTGTTACCTGAAAGTTCTCTTTGAATATCTGATAACACATCAAACGAAGCTGTTGCAGTCAAACCGAAAAGTGGAATCGTTTCTCTGTTTTTTGTTTTGCAAAATTTAATTGCGTTTCTTCCCAAACTCAAATACGATGTTCTGAAATCATGTCCCCACTCCGAAACGCAATGTGCTTCGTCAATTACGCAATAGTTGAAATAAATTTTATTTTCTTTCATTTCCTTCAGTGTATCTCTGAACTCTTTAATTTGTAGACGTTCTGGTGAAACGAATGAAATGAGAACTTCACCATTTTTCAATTTTGAAGTTTCCTTTGTTTTCTGATCTCTTGTTTTCAGAGATGAGTTTATAAAATTACACGCATCAATTTGGTTATTCTTCAAATTGTCATGCTGATCTTTCATTAGTGATTTAATCGGGTCAATCACTAAACAAATTCCAGGTTGCAACATTGCAGCAAGCTGGTAGGTCAAAGATTTACCACCTCCTGTTGGAAGCAACCCAATTACACTTTCGCCTTGTAACACTTTATTCAATATTTCAACCTGCCCCTCACGAAAAGTATTTTTTCTAAAAATAGTTTGAAGAAAATATCTGAGAGTCTGAATCGGTTCAAGTTCAAATAGAGATTGTTCAGGGTTGTTTGGATTGTAATTGACAAAGTTTTGATATGTAATAACATCAGAGGTGAGAAATGTCCGCGTGGTGTGCTTGTGATGCGCAGAACGCACAACACATTTCTCTCTCGATGGGGGGGAAAAATCATTTCCAGAATATCCTTTACGTTGCAAAACCGAAATGTCAATTAAAACATCAAACTCATTTTTTGTATTTGGATTTTCAATGTCTTTGAAACTAATTGATGAAAAATATTCTGATAAATCAATTCTGTTTAATGATGTTGACTGAAATTCTTGTGTAGTAAAAACCATAAGTTCAATTTCAGTATTGAATGATTTGTCTTGCAAAGCAAATATATTTTGCAGTTGTTGTTTCAAATCTGCAACGGCAATTGCAGCGCATGGAACATCTCTTTCAATTACTGCTATTTTCCACTTTGTTGCTGTCAAACTAAGTTTGTCTTGAAGCAAACATTGAATTAAAACTTTTTGAATTCTTGCAATGGCGAAAGGAGATAAGATGAGCTCCATGGCTCTTAATCCGTCTCTGTCAAAATAGAGAGGCGTTTGATAATTGAGTTTTGTTTTTTGGAAAAATGGTTGTCTTGCTAACTCTTTCAGTCCGGAAAATTTGCTTTCAATCCTGTCATACATTCTTGTTTCAATTCTCAAGGTGTTGAGCCAACCAATATTTGCTGCTGCTGTATCTCCTTGTTGGTCTAAAATCTTTTGACTTTCATTTTCCCAATGGTGGGGTCCATCAATTTCAATAATGATTCCTTTCTTTTCCATAAATGAGAAAGGGAATTCAACCGTAAAATCGGTACGCTGTCCGGTAAAGTTGTTGTCAAGTTTTACTATTGAAGTAAATTCTCTTTGCGATTCTAAAAGTTGAAACCACTCTGCCCCGAGTATTCTCGGAGTATGGGAGAAAAGAAAATCTTCTTCGTATTGGCTTCCAATGTTGTCAAATTCAAAACTCCGTTGGATTTGGTATTTTGCTCTATCGGGTTTTATCCTTGGGTCAATAATATGAAGTGCTTTGAAAAAATATTGACAAATTGTATTGAAAGAATTGTTTGGAACCGTTTCAATGTTTCCTAAAATGTCTGTTTGTGATTCACCGATTTTAAGTGACTTCAAAAACATTTTCTCCATGAACAAACTTGGGCGTGTCGGTAGCCCTCTTGAAATTAGGTTGTTAATTACTGCTAATTCCGGTTTGTCATTTTCGTTTTCTTCAAGTAAGTCAGAATCAACTTCAAAGTAAGAGAGATATTCAAGCAGGGACAAAACCTCTGAGGATTTATGTTCACTCAGTAGTTTGTTCTTAACGAAGTCATATATGTATCCTGCTTGTAGTTGCATTAAATGAAGTTAATATAGCTTTGACGATTGCACTCTTTTGACTTTGCTTTTGGGTTGGCTTGTATTCCAGCATATACCTCTTGCAGTTACGGAAGCTCCTCCTTTATTTGTCACAGCTCCACCTGAAATAGGATGATTTCTCCTACGGTAGTGCTATTTCATTGTCTCTAAATTACTTTTAAAAACTCCTTTAGGTTATTTTCTGTAATTGGTATGCTTTCAACAAATACAAAATAAGGACGTGGACCTAAATCTTACCGCTTAGTAGGTACCGCTAAGTACCCATCTCACAATAAGCAAAGCCCACGTCGTCCGTGAGCGTATTGCCTATCATTCTTGTGAGAAATTTAAATTAGCGGTTTTACTAAGCAAGAATAACAGCGTTACGCTATTAATATCTATTTAAACTACTATCTGTTTCGTAATCTGGTTTTTTTATTTATGCTAAATTTATGAAAAATAATTCAATTGGTGTATATTTGATCTGTGTGACGGTTAAAAATATAATATATTAAGATCCAAGGCGACACTTTCAATCCCCTCCTGCCAGACAGGATTGTATCAGTAGACAGTTGACTTTCACTTTCACAATGACTTCAAACAAGTGTCGCCTTCTTTTAAGTTCTTTGATTGATATAAGAAATTAACTTCATGGGCGGTACATTCTTTATCCCCGGGGACGGGGTCCTTCTAGCACAAGGAAATGCAGCGAGACAAAATGTACCGCCTTTTTCTTATAATCAAATAAATGTTTCAGGTGCCCTTGACGTATAGTGAAATTAGCCACTCTGATCCCAGGTTGGTACTTTATTATGTCTTTCAAAGGATCGTTGAAAAAACAGGGGTATGTGGTAGGTACACTGACTTTAAATTCCTATGACTTGTAAGCGGTAGTTTGTATTGCAGACAACTCACTTATTATTTCAAT
>JBAWXY010000014.1:0-26839 GCA_037143835.1 Bacteroidota bacterium | reverse complement strand
AATTACACTCCTTCATTTTCTGTTGTACCATCCTCTTATCAGTACAATTTTCAGGTTTTCAGTATTACCGGAGGGTTACCTGCTCGCTCTTTAGCAATTATAAAATCTTTATATACAAGTGTAAGTCCTCCGGATGCATTGATGTCCACCAACGTGGACCTCTCCGACATTTGTGTTTTCCGTATTTGAAATTTACCACTCCCTCTATTTTGCAAATGAGCTAAAATATTCATTTGTAATATCTCTATTATTTCAATTTTCCTTTTAGTATTTACAATTTAAACTTTTACAACAATGAAAACATTAAAACTTTTTGTTCCTGCACTTTTTGCAGTTGTACTTGGCTTCAATGCTTCTGCCCAGACGCATGATCACATGAATATGAATATGCCTTCCACAAAAACTGAGACCTTTAAAGTGTGGGGTAATTGCGACATGTGTAAAGCCCGTATTGAAAAGACAGTTAAGGCAGAAGGTGCAACAAGCGCTGCATGGGATGCAAAAACCAAAATGCTTGCAGTTACATTCGATCCTTCAAAAACCAGCATGGATGCATTTGGAAAGAAACTTGCATCGGTCGGACATGATACCGAAAAGTATAAAGCAGATGATAAAGTTTATAATGCTTTACCCGGTTGCTGCAAGTATGAAAGAAACAAATAAATCGTAACTTTCATTCCGGGTCAGGTTTCACATATTAATCCTGACCCGGTTAACTTCATTTATTATGTTCAACCGACTTGTAAAATATTTCCTTGAAAACCGGCTTATTACATTCATATTGCTGATTGCTTTTGTGGTAATGGGATTGGTAACTATACCGTTCAACCTTAAATCAGGTCTTTTACCACGGGACCCGGTACCTGTTGATGCCATTCCTGATATTGGTGAAAATCAGCAGATTGTGGCAACAGAATGGATGGGACGCTCTCCCAAAGATATCCAGGACCAGGTAAGCTATCCTTTAACCACAGCGTTGCTTGGCATTCCCGGTGTTCAGACAATCAGAAGTACTTCAATGTTCGGGATGTCATTCATTTATATAATATTTAAAGATAATGTTGAGTTTTACTGGAGCCGGTCAAGAATCCTTGAAAAACTTAATTCCCTCCCAACAGGAACTTTACCAGATGGTGTGCAACCCACTTTAGGGCCTGACGCGACTGCATTGGGACAAATATTCTGGTACACACTCGAGGGGCGCGATCCGAAAACAGGAAAACCAAACGGTGGCTGGGATCCTCAGGAACTCAGAACTATTCAGGATTTTTATGTTAAATATGGCCTTTCTGCTGCCGAAGGTGTATCTGAAGTTGCATCCGTCGGAGGATTCATAAAAGAATACCAGGTTGATCTTAGCCCAAATGCGCTCAAAGCTTTCAATGTGTCGGTGATGGATGTAATGAATGCTGTGAAAAAAAGCAATCTTGACATCGGCGCTGAAACTATTGAACTTAATAATGTTGAGTATATCATTCGCGGATTGGGATATGTTAAGAGTCTTGATGATCTTGAAATCTCGGTTGTTGCTGTCCGTAACAATGTCCCCGTCCGTATCAAAGATGTGGCCCATGTCTCTTTTGGTCCGGCAACACGACGTGGTGGTCTTGATAAAGCCGGTTCAGAGGCAGTTGGAGCTGTGGTTGTTGCCAGATATGGGTCAAATCCCATGGAGGTAATTAACAATGTAAAAGATAAGATAAAGGAAATTGAAGCAGGGTTACCTCAGAAAACGTTACCCGATGGCACTGTTTCAAAGGTGACAGTAGTCCCATTTTATGACAGGACAGGACTGATCAAAGAAACAATAGGAACACTTGAATCTGCTTTATCACATGAGATTCTGATAAGTATTATCGTGATTATTATTTTGGTAATGAACCTCAGGGCTTCACTGATTGTCGCCGGGCTACTTCCGATTGGTGTCTTAATGACTTTCATCCTGATGCGGTTTTTCGGAATAGATGCCAATATCGTGGCACTTTCAGGTATTGCTATTGCGATTGGTGTGATGGTAGATATTGGAATAGTTGATGTTGAGAATATTCTCCGGCATCTGGAGATGCCTGAAAATAAAGGTATCCGTGGCAAAAAATTATTGCAGGTAATCTATCAGGCAACAACGGAGGTCAGGGCTGCGGTGGTGACTTCCATCGCAACTACAATTGTAAGTTTTCTTCCTGTTTTTGCACTGCAGGCTTCAGAAGGTAAACTCTTCCATCCTCTTGCCTTTACAAAAACATTTGCACTGCTTTCAGCATTCATTCTGGGTATAGTGGTATTACCGACTCTGGTACATATTTTCTTTAATATCCGTTTCGATACTAAGAAGATCCGGAAGATATGGAATGGCAGTCTCATAGTAGCAGGTTTGTTTTTTGCAATTTTCTGGCATACATGGCCTGTACTGGCATTAACAGCTTTGGGGATAAATAACCTGCTTGATTACAGATGGTCTGAAAAACGCAAAGAATTTCCAAACTATATAAATATTGGTATAACTGTTCTCGCCGCAACCTGGTACCTTGCTGTTGAGTGGCTGCCCCTGGGAGCCCATAACAGCGAATTTGCCAACTTCCTTTTTGTTGCCGGGATTGTATCAGTAATTCTCCTGGCATTAATGTCGTTGGTGCATTTTTATGAAAATATACTTCGATGGGCTTTACAGAATAAATGGAAATTTCTGATGATCCCTGCATTTACCCTGTTTTTTGGTCTTCTGGCCTGGCAGGGTGTTGATAAGATTTTTGGAGTTATTGCAACAGGAGCTGAAAAAACAGGCTGGAAAAGTTTCCGGCAGACAGCAGTCTGGCAGGGCGCAGTCAAAACATTTCCCGGTACAGGCAAGGAGTTCATGCCATCGCTGAATGAGGGTTCATTTCTGCTTATGCCCACCAGTATGCCACATTCGAGTATTGAAAAAAACCTTGAATACATCGAAACACTCGATAAACGTCTCTCAACTATACCAGAAGTAGAAGTGGCTGTCGGCAAGTGGGGACGTGTCAATTCAGCGCTTGACCCGGCGCCAATCCAGATGTTCGAAAATACCATCAACTACCGCCCCGAGTATATTCTTGATGAAAACGGCCACCGAATGCAATTTAAAGTGGATAAAGATGGTAGTTTCATCTTAGGTAACAATACAAAATACAATCCTGAAAAGAATATTTTCAGAGCTATTCCTGCCGATAGTCTTATACCTGATAAAAATGGAGAATATTTTCGTCAATGGCGGCCGCAAATCAAAAAGCCATTGGATATATGGAAAGAAATAGTAAAAGTAACAGATATACCCGGGTTGACCTCTGCACCTAAGTTGCAGCCAATTGAAACCCGGCTCGTTATGCTCTCGACCGGAATGCGTGCCCCGATGGGATTAAAAGTGTATGGTCCGGATCTTAATTCGATAGAACAGGCTGGGATGGTGTTTGAACAGGCATTGAAAGATGTGCCTTCTGTTAAGGCATCTGCGGTTTTCTACGATCGCGCTGTAGGTGCCCCTTACCTCGAAATTAAGCTTAACCGCGAAGCAATGGCCCGTTACGGGATGACAGTCAGCGATGTACAGGAAATATTGCAGGTGGCTGTCGGAGGAATGACACTTTCAACATCGGTGGAAGATCGTGAACGGTTTCCGTTAAGGGTAAGATATGCCCGCGAATTGCGCGATAATCCGGAGGATATAAAACGTATCCTCGTTCCTGCAATGAATGGAGTTCAGGTTCCACTGGGAGAAATTGCTGATATTAACTATACACGTGGTGCACAGATGATCAGAAGTGAAAACACTTTCCTGGTAGGCTATGTCATTTTCGATAAACTGGAAGGGAAAGCCGAAGTTGATGTGGTGGAAGAAGCAAGTAAAATTTTAAAAGGTAAAATTGACTCGGGTGAGATATCTCTACCTCTTGGTGTTACTTACAAATTTGCAGGTAATTATGAGCATCAGCTTAGGGCAACAAAAAGACTGGCAATAGTTGTTCCACTGAGCTTAATCATGATTCTGCTTTTATTATATTTTCAATTCCGTACGGTAACCGCATCATTTATCCACTTTTCGGGTGTTTTCGTTGCCTTTTCGGGTGGTTTTATTATGCTCTGGTTATATGGCCAGGATTGGTTCATGAATTTTTCCGTTGCAGGAATAAATCTGCGCGACATGTTCCAGATGCATACGATTAACCTGAGTGTGGCAGTATGGGTAGGATTTATTGCCCTTTTCGGAATTGCAACCAACGATGGTGTAATTATGGGTACCTATATTCACCAGGTATTCGAAGAAAAGAAGCCGACCAATGTTCATGATGTTCGGGAAGCAGTGGTTCTGGCCGGGAAAAAGCGTGTTCGTCCCGCAATGATGACTACGGCTGTAGCTGTAATAGCTCTGCTGCCTGTACTTTCATCTACAGGTAAAGGTGCTGATATTATGGTTCCCATGGCAATCCCCACTTTTGGCGGAATGATAATCCAGGTTATGACAATTTTTGTTGTTCCATTATTCCAGGCTATGTGGAGAGAAAAGGCTGTCAGCCATAAGAATATTGTCGCTGTTCAAATTATTAATAATTAACCGGAAGATGAAAACACCAGCATATAAAAAAATACTGATAACATTATTTGCATTGGGCAATTGGCTTGCTGTCAATGGCCAGCAGTACCCGGATTCACTTTTGAGATATTTAGAAACTGCAGCAAAAAACAACCCCGCAGTACTGCAAAAGTTCAGTGAATACCAGGCAGCTTTGCAAAAAGTGCCACAAGTTGGTAGTTTAGCCGATCCGGAGTTAAGCGTAGGTGTGTTTCTGAGTCCTATGGAACTCGTTGGCGGTAACCAGGTAGCCGATATCAGGTTAATGCAGATGTTTCCGTGGTTTGGTGTTCTTAAATATGCCAAAGACGAAATGAGCCTGATGGCAAATGCAAAATTTGAACTTTTCCGCGATGCCAAACTTCAGGTTTTTTACAATGTGCAGAGAACATGGTTCGAACTTTTTAAAGTTCAAAAAGATATCAGTATTTCTGAAAAGAATATTGAAATCCTGAAAATAATCGAACGTCTTGCATTGGTAAGGTTTAAGACAACTCCTTCAGGAAGCACCGGAAAAACTTCTTCCAACCCAGGCATTTATTCTGTTTCCACTCAAAATAACAGTGCCGGTTCTTCAGGAATGCAGAGTATGGGAAGCAATCAGGGCAATTCCGGCGTAACAACATCAAACCGGGTTTCATCATCTATGCAGTCGGGATCAATGGGTTCATCTTCAGGCAATTCAGGACTGGCAGACCTGTACAGGATCCAGATGGAAGCCGGGGAGATGGAGAACAATATCGCTCTTCTGAAAAACCAGCGAAACACAATTATTGCTCAGTTTAACAGCTACCTGAACAGGCCGGTTGCTTCACCGGTTTACACTCCGGAAACGATAGCCCCGGATTCGCATGGATTATCTTTGATTGCTATTTCGGATAGTATGCTGGCAAACAACCCGATGCTTGACATGCTGGAGTATGAAAAGCAATCGATCGAAGCCAGGAAGAAAATGGTTTCGCGAATGGGCTATCCAATGGTGGGGTTTGGCTTAAATTATTCGCTTATCAACAAAAATGAGATGTCAACATCTCCCATGAATGGCAAAGATATGATTATGCCCATGGTAACTGTTACTTTACCTATATACAGAAAAAAATATAATGCAATGGTAAAAGAAGCTGATCTGCTGATGACTGCCACATCGCAAAATTACCAGGCCACAGCCAATTCGTTGCAAACTGAGTATTATCAGGCAATTCAATCATATCAGGATGCACAGCGCCGGGTAAAACTATATGATAATCAGTATCAACTTGCTTCTAAATCGCTCGATCTTATTCTCAGAAGCTTTTCTGTTTCATCTTCAGGGCTGACTGATGTTCTGCGAATCCGCCAGCAAACACTTGATTATGAGCTTAAACAAGTCGAGGCTGTTGCTGATTTCAATACATCTATTGCATGGTTAAAAAGATTAGGAAATTTGGAAATACGTGGAAATATGTAGAAATGTGTAGAAATGCATTGAAGAGCAATATATTACAATCTATTTCAACCTTATTTCAATTTATTTCAATTTAAAATAATAGTATACAATGAAAAAAATAAGAAAATTTAAAATATTCTCGAATAAATATGTGATATATAGTCTTTTACTGATAGTTGGTATTTTTATCGGCTGGTTGTTCTTTCATTCTTCACAAAAAAATGAAAAGAAGCCCGATCAACCCACAGAAACGGTTAAAAGTACTATCTGGACATGTGCGATGCACCCGCAGATACGTATGCCGAAACCTGGCAAGTGCCCAATTTGCGGAATGGATTTAATTCCTCTTGCTCAAAGTAGCACAACCTCCATTGACCCCGATGCAGTGCATCTTAGTAAAGAGGCTGCCCAGTTGGCCAACGTACTTACTTCTGTTGTTTCAAAACAAAAGCCGGTAAAAGAGGTGCGTTTATATGGTAAAGTACAGGCTGATGAAAGATTGCTACAGAGTCAGGTTGCTCATGTTCCGGGTCGCATAGAACGACTGGCTGTAAATTTTACCGGGGAACCGGTAGTAAAAGGTCAGGTACTTGCACAGATTTATTCTCCTGAACTTATCACAGCGCAGCAAGAGTTACTTGAAGCTTCTAAAACCAAACAATCGCAGCCGGCCTTCTATGAAGCTGCCAAAGAAAAACTTCGCCAATGGAAACTCCCTGATACTCAGATTTCGACAATTGAAGAATCAGGAATTGCACAGAATACAATAGAGGTTGTATCAAATACCAACGGTATTGTGACAGCACGGCGGGTAAACACAGGCGATTATGTCTCACAGGGTACTGTGTTATTCGATATTGCTGACCTTTCGAAAGTCTGGGTCATGTTTGATGCCTATGAAAGCGATCTCCAATTTTTAAATAAAGGGGGAAAAGTTTCATTTACTCTTCAGGCGTTACCAGGCAATAATTACACCGGTAAAATAGTTTTTATTGACCCTGTTATTGATCCTGTTACCCGTGTGGCAAAAGTAAGGGTTGAAACAGGAAATCAATCAGGTAAGCTAAAACCTGAAATGTTTGCTACCGGAATTGTATATTCAACTCTCAATGAGTACCGTGACAATCAGGTTATTCCAAAATCAGCAGTCTTGTGGACGGGTAAGCGCTCGGTCGTATATGTTAAGCAACCGGATACAGACGAACCTGTTTTTAAAATACGTGAAATTGAAATTGGTCCTATGCTTGGTGAAAGTTATGTTGTAATGAATGGCCTTTCTGAAGGTGAGGAGATTGTCACCAGCGGAACATTCAGTGTTGATGCTGCGGCTCAGCTTGAAGGTAAACCGAGTATGATGAATCCCGGAGGCGGAAAAACTTCTACGATGCCGGGAATGGATATGTCAGGTGATTCCAAACCCAAAAATGAACAAAGCATGTTGCCTTTAAGGAAATAAATTGATTACTAATATAAATATGGTAATTTTGAATTTATGGACGAGAAACTAATCATACTAAAAGCCCGGCTTAAAGAATACAAGAGTGCTGTAATTGCCTTTTCAGGAGGTGTTGATAGTACATTCCTTGCCCGTGTTGCAAAAGATGTTTTTGGTGAGAACCTTTTATTAATAACTGCAACTTCAAGTACTTATCCATTTTATGAACTTGAGGAAGCAAAATCACTTGCACTGCTTTTGGGAATTAAACATAAAATAATCGTGTCTGAAGAGATAGATATTCCGGGTTATTCAGATAACCCTCCCGACAGATGTTATTATTGTAAAAGTGAACTGTTTGGGAAAATCAGATATATTGCCTCTAAGGAAGGTTATGAAGCAGTCTTTGACGGCAGTAATGCTGATGATCTTAAAGACTTTCGTCCGGGTATGAAAGCCAAACAAGAGAAAGGTGTTATCTCCCCGCTTGCAGAGACAGGTTTTACTAAAAGCGATATCCGGCATTTCTCCGGAAAATTGAATCTACCAACTTCCACGAAACAATCTTATGCCTGCCTCGCATCGCGTTTTCCTTATGGTGAAAAGATAACGAAAGTGAAACTCGACAGATTGGCAATGGCCGAATTTGAAGTCAGAAATCTTGGGTTCAGTCAGTTCAGGATCAGGAGTCACGAAAACCTTGCCCGGTTTGAATTTATTCCGTCAGAAATTGATAAAGCCTGGGGGATAAAGGATAAGTTGGCAGAAATTTGTCATAGATCAGGATTTAACTACATAACTATTGACCTCAACGGTTACAGAACCGGATCAATGAATGAAGTGCTATCTGATTCAGATAAGCGAGGTTACCAGAAATCAGATACAAAATAATCAATCAAAAAACATTACCAGTATGCGCTGTAATACTTCATTAACCAAAGATGAGATAAACAGATACAGCAGGCAGATACGTCTGGCTGAAGTAGGGAAGGAAGGACAGAAGAAAATAAAAGGGACATCGGTACTTGTTGTAGGTGCCGGTGCTTTAGGTTGTCCGGTACTCCAATATCTGACAGCTGCCGGGGTTGGTATATTGGGAATCGTGGATAATGATTGGGTCGATGAGTCCAATTTAAACCGGCAGGTATTATATACCCTGAAAGACATAGGTAAGCCTAAGCCTTTGGCAGCCAAACAAAAACTTAAACTTCTGAATCCCGAAGTAACACTCAAAGTGCATTTTATCCGGATGGATAAAGTATCCGCTTTGAAAATTATTTCTCAATATGATATAATTGTTGATTGCACCGATAATTTCGCCACACGTTATTTAATAAATGATGCATGTGTAATACTTAATAAACCATTAGTGTACGGAGCAATACATAAGTTTTCAGGACAGTTAATGGTGTTGAATTACCACGATGGCCCGACACTAAGATGCCTTTACCCTGAACCTCCTCATCCTCTGGAGGTTCCTTCATGTGAAGAATTTGGTGTAATTGGTTCTATCCCGGGTTTAATTGGTTCATTACAGGCAACAGAAGTATTAAAAATCATACTCGGACTTGACGGGGTCCTTTCAGGGAAACTCTTTATGATTGATACACTGAATTTTAATACCTGGGTTTCTACATTTGAAAGAAACCCAGATTTCTCTGAAATTACCAAACTTGGAGAATATGAAGATAGTAGTTTATATGATAATAAATCAGTTAAAGAAATTTCAGCCAGTACGCTAAGAAAAATGCTTTCAAAAAATCCGGGAATCCAGGTAATTGATCTCAGAGACAAGGAAGATAAGGATGATATCGGATTTAAAACAATTTCGATACCTCATTATGACGTCAGCAGGAAGATCAAACGTTTTTCCGGTAATGATGCTATTGTTTTTTATTGCCGGTCAGGAAGCAGAAGTACAAATGTTATAAACTATCTTCAGAAAGTACACAATATGGAGAATCTGTACAACCTGGTAATTTGATATCAATCAATAAGAAATCATGAAAAATTCTGAAAATAAAACGGAATCGTATAGTAAGATTAAATACACCTGTCCGATGAAGTGCGAGGGCACAAAGGTCTATGACCAACCCGGAAACTGCCCGGTATGTAAAATGCATCTGGTTCCTGTTGATGGGAATAACAAACACACTGAACATCATCATGCGGATCTTCAACCTGAACATGTTCATGAAACCCACTCACAAAATACTGGTAATATTGTTTATACTTGCCCCATGCATCCCCAGGTAAAAAAAAACAAGCCTGGCAGTTGTCCGATATGCGGTATGGATCTGGTTCCTGAAAAACCATAGGATACCAACGAAGAAGAAAAAGCATATCGGAAGATGGCAAAGAAGTTTTGGATTGCATTGGTTCTGAGTATTCCGTTATTTATTATTGCCATGTCCGACTTTATCCCTTCTCTGCATCTCGAATCCATTGCTTCAAAGAAGGTCTGGAGTTGGATAGAATTCATTTTAGCCACACCTGTGGTCTTCTACACAGGATGGGATTTCTTTAAACGTGGATGGAGTTCCATACGCCGATGGGCGCCTAATATGTGGACGTTGATTTCCATCGGTGTAGGATCAGCTTACCTGTTTAGTGTTTTTGGACTGTTGTTTCCTGCCATTTTCCCAACGCAGTTTAAAGACATGCAAGGAAATGTTCACCTGTATTTCGAAGCCGCCGCCGTGATACTGACTCTTGTACTATTAGGACAAGTTTTGGAGCTGAGAGCTCACAGCAAAACCAATTCGGCCATGAAAGCCTTGCTTAATCTTGTTCCGCCGGTAGCAAGAATAATCCATGCCGGAAAGGAAGAAGAAATCCCTTTGGAACAAGTTAAAGCAGGTGATATTCTGCGGGTGAAACCTGGTGAAAAGATACCGGTAGATGGAGTGGTAACTGACGGTAATGCTTTTGTGGACGAAAGCATGATTACAGGAGAACCCATGCCCGTTGATAAATCGAAGGGAGACAAGATAACAGGAGGGACTATCAATGGGAAAACCGTTTTTGAAATGAGAGCCGAAAAAGTGGGACACGATACCTTGCTGGCCCGGATCATCGAAATGGTAAACGAAGCGAGCCGGTCAAGGGCGCCTATACAAAAACTGGTCGATATTGTGGCTAAGTATTTTGTACAAATTATTATAGCTATTGCACTTATCACGTTTGCTGTGTGGGCAATCTGGGGGCCACAACCGGCTTATGTTTATGCATTTGTCAATGCATTGTCTGTCTTAATCATTGCATGCCCGTGCGCGCTGGGGTTGGCTACACCCATGTCAATAATGGTAGGTACCGGTCGCGGGGCGCAATCAGGTATTCTGGTAAAAGATGCACGTGCTATTGAGGAAATGAATAAAGTTGACACCCTGATAATTGATAAGACAGGCACCATTACCGAAGGAAAGCCAAGCCTTAAAGGATTTAAATCCTTAGGTCAATTAAGCGATGAGGAAATTCTTATGCTTGCTGCTTCGATTGATACTAATAGTGTACATCCTCTTGCAGAATCCATAGTGAAAGGGGCAAAAGAAAAAAATATCGGATTGATAAAATTAGACAATTTTGAATCGGTTACAGGTAAAGGAGTACAAGCACTTTACCAGGGAAAAAAGATCGGACTTGGAAATCAAAGGTTACTGGAAGACTTCAATACATCTCTGAATAATGATAGAAAGAAACTGGTTGAAGAATGGCAACTTTCAGGGCAGACGGTAATGTATTTAATTTTAGATAACACCGTGGAAGGTGTTATTGGCGTTATCGATAGAATTAAAGAAACTTCTGCCAAAGCCATTCAATCTTTACAAAAAATGGGTGTGAAAGTTATCATGCTTACCGGCGATAATGAAATTACTGCCAAAGCTGTAGCCGGGGAGTTACACCTCGATGGTTTCAAAGCCGATTGTCTGCCGGATGATAAATACAATGAAGTTAAAGAATTGCAAGGACAAGGCCACGTTGTAGCTATGGCCGGCGATGGTATTAATGATGCTCCTGCCCTGGCTCAGGCCAACATTGGAATAGCTATGGGTACAGGCACAGATATTGCCATGCAAAGTGCCGAAATCACACTTGTAAAAGGTGACCTGAATGCAATTGTCCGTGCAAAGGATCTTAGCAATGAAGTAATGCGGAATATCAAACAAAATTTATTTTTTGCCTTCGTTTACAATGTACTTGGTGTACCTATAGCAGCCGGATTGTTATATCCTGTTTTTGGAATTTTACTCAGCCCAATGATTGCGGCCGCAGCTATGAGTTTCAGTTCAGTATCGGTTATTGCTAATGCACTACGTCTGAGAAGAAAATGATAAAAGCAGATGACGAGACCTATAAATCGTTGCCGGAGTGTTGCCTTTACAGGAAATAGATTGATTATCAATAAAATAAATATCAATCAAAGAAAATTAATCAAAGAGAAACAACTGCCGGTCATCACAATCATCCGATTCGAGGTTTGATATACTTACCCCTAATAACCTTATCCTGGTGCCTTCGAGCTTAATTAATTTACGAATATCTGATACCTCCTTATGAAGAGTATCAAAATCGCGGATATAATTCTGAAGAGTTTTACTTCGGGTTATCTGCCGGAAATCTGAAAACTTAACCTTGAGAGTGATCGTCCTTCCGGTGGTTTCTGAATGCTCAAGCCGTTCCATAAGCTCTTTTTCAAGCTTATACAGCTCTGCAATGATCTCAAAACGGGTCGTCAGGTCTTTATCATAGGTGAGTTCCGTCCCAACAGACTTGCGTTCCTGATCCGGTTCAACAGGACGTTCATCTATGCCTCTCACAATATCGTAAAAGAAGGCACCGGCTTTGCCAAAATTTCTTACAAGAGATAATAAATCCCACTTCTTCAGATCAGAGCCTTTATGAATTCCAAGCTTATGCATCTTTTGTGAGGTCACTTTTCCGATGCCGTAGAATTTTTCGACAGGCAGCTCTTCAATGAACTTTTCAGCCTCTTCGGGGCGAATAAGGAAGAGACCATCGGGCTTGTTAATATCGGAGGCTATCTTTGCAAGAAATTTATTCACTGAAATGCCGGCCGAAGCTGTAAGACCGGTTCTGCGCTTTATCTCAGTCCTTATCCGTTTTGCAATGACTGTTGCTGACCCTATTTTCTTTTTATCATCAGTTACATCGAGAAATGCTTCATCAATTGAAAGTGGCTCAATAATATCGGTATACTCTTTAAAAATCTCAAATACGCTGGCAGAGACCTCATTGTAACGCCCGAAATTGTGTTTTACGAATATAAGATCGGGACACAAACGTTTGGCAATTACTGATGGCATTGCTGATCTGACTCCGAATTTCCGGGCTTCATAACTGGCTGCAGCAACAACGCTCCTCTCACCGCTTCCTCCTACTGCAACAGGCTTACCTTTAAGCTCCGGGTTGTCGAGCTGTTCAACAGATGCAAAAAAAGCATCCATGTCGATATGTATAATCTTCCTCAAAAAAATAACTATCTGTTATCTAAACAATAATTAAGGGGTGCCTGAAAATCAATTCTTTCTCTATTCTGGCAGGATAATAAATTCGTTATTAATAACAAATCTAAGAATTAATTGCTTTGAAAATTGAGAGGTAATGACAAACATTGCAGGATATTTCAATTTAAGCATTTTGGAAACAGGTTCAGAAAAAAAATTAAAGCTCTTTGCGCTTGTACTTACCCACCATAGATTATGGGGGTCAGTCCTGTTACCTTATATTATTCAAAATGAGCCTAATAAAAAGTATTATAAATTATCAGAATGCCTCTCCCCTTTTCCCAATATTGACACATTAGGTTCACTTACATCGGAAGAGAGAGAGCTTATAAAGATCATTAATGAGTATACCAACAGAAATCTGTTCAAGCTGTTTTCAAAAGATAGTACTGTAAAGGAATTTCTCGAAAAGGTAACTTCTGATAAGCTGGAGAACTTTATCAGACCCTTTATAGAAAGAAGAATTTATAAATGCCTTACAATTTCAAGAGACGAAAATATTCCAGTTTATTTTCAGAGGACAAAGGCAGGCACACTTCATTTAGAAGATCAGCTTTACCTGAGTGATGATAATGCCGAACCTGTATTCAGATTCACAAGAAATGAGGAACAAAGCACCTATAATCTCAGCCTGGAAACCGGAGGCAAACTAATTGATTTGATCAAAAGCTCCATCGATATTCTTTGTATGTCGCCATGTCTGATCAGAGAAGAGCACCGGATATTGTTTGTATCAGATGTGGATGGCTCCAAATTGAAACCCTTCCTGTCCAAAGAAAACATTCTGATTCCCAAAAAAACTGAATTGAAATATTTCAGTGGTTTTGTGCTGAATGCTGTTAATAATTTTAAAGTCGAAGGCACCGGTTTTGAAATAATTGAATTCACTCCTGAAAAAGAAGCAATTCTTGAACTTGAAACAGGACTGAAAGGAAACCCTGTACTGATCTTAAAATATAATTATCATGGAAATAAAATTTACGCTAACGACCTCTCAAACTCCTTTACATCGTTTGAAAAAGAAGGGGAGAATTTCATTTTCAGGAAATACCACCGTGATTTTGATTGGGAAAAGCAATGCCGCGATACATTAGGCGACCTTGGCTGTTTTTCGGATGATGATATTAATTTTTTTTCGGTTTCTACTGACTGCAAACGGAAGGATGAATTATATGCAATGATAGAAACTGTGAACCGTAATTATTCCGAAATTACTGATTCAGGGTTTGTTCTGACATCGAGGCTTGATCTGAATTACAATTTAAGGCCCGTCAATATTGAGATGAGCAGCAGGATAGAAAATGACTGGTTTGACCTGCTGGCAATAGTTAAAATCGGGGATTGGGAAATTCCGTTTAACCGTTTCAGAAGAAATATCCTGGGAAGTATCAGGGAATATGAGTTACCTGATGGATCGATAGCTATATTACCGGAAACATGGTTTTCAAAATACAAAAACATTTTTGAGTTCGGGAAAAGTACCGAAGATTCCCTGAGAATTCATAAACAGCATTTTTCATTACTCACAGATACTTTCAAAGATGAGGGAAGACTGGGATTTGAAAAACTCGAAAAATTACTTGTTCCCGATCAGATTCCGGTTCTTCAGCCTCCCACCGGTCTGAAATGCCTGATGAGGCAATACCAGTCTGATGGTCTTAACTGGCTGGATTTTCTGCAGACATCAGGATTAGGTGGGTGCCTTGCCGATGATATGGGTCTTGGAAAGACGATTCAGACCCTTGCCCTGCTCCAGCATAACAAGGAAAACCTGATCCCCAGGGAGAGACTTGAAACACAATCTGATCTAACCTTGTTCGGCAATGCGAAACCAAAGCTCACTTCTCTCATAATAGTGCCTGCATCGCTTATTTATAACTGGGAAAATGAAATAAAAAGATTTGTTCCGGAGATGATGGTTTACAGTTACAAAGGTAACCAGAGAAAAAAATCAACCTCATATTTTCAAAATTTTGATATAATCCTGTCGAGTTATCATACCATCAGACAAGATATTGATTTAATAAGTTCATTTTCATTTCATTATATCATTCTTGATGAGAGCCAGGTAATTAAGAATCCGGCTTCGATGCTGTATAAAACAGTTACCAGGCTCAGATCGGATTTTAAGCTTGTACTCACAGGAACACCGGTCGAAAACTCTCTGACAGATCTCTGGACACAATTGAATTTTGTTAACCCCGGTCTGCTTGGTAACCTCTCATTCTTTCGCAGAGAATTTGCAAAACCAATTGAAAAAATGGGAGATGATGAAAAAGAGGTAAAACTCAGGAAGATTATCCAGCCATTTATTCTGAGACGTACAAAAGAGATGGTTGCCCGTGATCTGCCACCGGTTACGGAGCAGACAGTTTTCTGCGATATGACAGAGGAACAGTTTAAGGTTTATGACGAAGAAAAATCGTCGGTCAGAAACAGTATTCTTAAAAATATTGAATCAACCGGTCTGGAAAAATCTGCTATTGTGGTATTGCAGGGGCTGATGAAACTGAGGCAGATATCCAATCATCCTGTAATGGCATATGACGGTTATGCATTCGGTTCAGGCAAATTCGAAACTGTTCTTCAGGATATGGAAAGTGTTATATCTGAAGGACATAAAATATTGGTATTCTCTTCATTTGTCAAACATCTTGATCTATATGCCGAAGAATTAAAAAAGAAAAGAACGCGATTTACAATGTTGACCGGGGCAAGCATTAATAGGGAAAAAATTGTTAACAGCTTCCAGAATGATCCTGAGAATAAGATATTCCTCATTTCGCTTAAAGCCGGAGGCGTTGGTCTTAACCTCACTGCAGCCGACTATGTTTTTATTCTTGATCCCTGGTGGAATCCTGCTTCCGAAATGCAGGCAATGAACCGCGCCCACAGGATTGGTCAGGATAAAAGTGTATTTGTTTACAGGTATATTACAAGTGGTAGTATTGAAGAAAAGATAGTAAGACTGCAGGAGAAAAAATCGAGGCTGGCCGATACCTATATATCGAGCAATAATCCACTGAAAGACTTAGATATACAACAGATTCTCAACATAATCGGATAAAAAAAGCCGGTGATAATCGCCGGCCATTTTTTAAGGTTAGGTTAGTTCTAATAGTTATCGCGTTCTACATAATGTGTATGAAGAAGTTCGTGCGACTTGTGGCTGTTAGGCTTTTCAAGGAACTCTTTATATATGGCAATAACTTCGGGATTCTCGTGCGATTTACGAAGAACCATATGCTCATCTTCCGCGTAAATGGCTTTCATACGGTTTTTCCTGATCTGCATGTTTGTAGGAATAGGTTGTCCTCCGCCACCGATACATCCACCCGGGCATGCCATAATCTCAATGAAGTGATAAGGAGCTCTACCTTCTTTCACCAGCTTCATGATTTTATTGGCATTTACAAGTCCGTGTGCAATTGCTACCTTCAGTTCAGCGCCTTCAAGAAACTTCCAGGCATCAACACATCCTTCAATCTTAACTGTAGCTTCTTTAACTCCATCCATCCCTCTCACAGGAGTTATGTTAAGGTTCCCAAACGGAACTTCGCGACCAGTAACGATCTCATAAGCAGTACGTAGTGCTGCTTCCATCACACCTCCGGTAGCGCCGAAAATAACTCCGGCACCGGTCGAATCGCCCATTATTGAATCGTATTTTGCCTCTTCAAGATTCCTGAAATCGAGACCTGCCTGCTTAATCATGACAGCAAGCTCGCGGGTAGTCAGTACAAAATCGACATCCTTGAATCCACTTGCCCTCATCTCGGGCCTGTCAGCTTCAAATTTCTTGGCAGTGCATGGCATTATC
Organism: Bacteroidota bacterium; assembly: GCA_037143835.1. Classification (GTDB taxonomy): domain Bacteria; phylum Bacteroidota; class Bacteroidia; order Bacteroidales; family VadinHA17; genus LD21. The sequence goes on along the minus strand of JBAWXY010000014.1, from coordinate 10,042 downwards.
GATACCGAGACTATTTTAGACGGATCAATATTGCGTTTTTTGGCATAGTATGTTTTTGCCAGAGCACCGAACATCTGTTGCGGTGATTTGCAGGTAGAGAGATTCGGAAGAAATTCAGGGTATTTATGCTCGATGAATTTTATCCAGCCGGGTGAACAAGATGTGAACATCGGCAGGGAGATTTTCTTATCACCATCAACCAGGGCTTTCTTCAGTCTTACCAGGAGTTCAGTACCCTCTTCCATAATTGTCAGGTCGGCACTAAAATCAGTATCAAGAACCGAGCTGAATCCAAGTTGTCTGAGGGCATTTACCATTTTTCCTGTTACCCTTTCACCCGGATCGTAGCCGAGGTCTTCGCCAAGAGCAACCCTAACAGCAGGAGCAGTCTGTACAACAACATGTTTATCCGGATCATAGATAGCATCCCATACCTGATCGATATATGTCTTTTCAACAAGTGCGCCGGTGGGACAACGGTTTACGCACTGACCGCAGTTAGTACAAACCACGTGGCTCATTGGTCTGTTGTTAAATGATGAAATCTTCATCTGAGCACCTTTGTTGGATACAGCTATTGCAGAGATATACTGCAATTCGGAGCAGGTTCTGACGCAACGCTGGCAGCGGATACATTTGCTGTCGTCCTTGATAAAAGATGGTGAAGACCTATCGATATTATATTTGTGATCTTCAACAAGATCGAGGAAAATATGGTCGCCAAAGGCAAATTCATTAGCCAGCGACTGAAGTTCGCAATTCTGGTTTTTGTAACATTTTGTGCAGTCTGCTCTGTGCTCTGAGAGGAGAAGTTCAACAATATGTTTACGGGCATTACGTACTTTAAGAGTATTGGTGTGTATCTCCATCCCCTCTGATGCAGGGGTTGCACATGACGCAATAAGGGTCCTTGCTCCTTTTTGCTCAACTATGCATACACGGCAGTTTCCTGCAACACAAAGGTCATCGTGATTACATAAAGTCGGAATGTTTATTTTTAGTTTTTTTGCGGCTGCAAGAACTGTTGTTCCAGCCTGAACCGAGACCTTCTGGTCATTTATAAGTAGATTTATCATGATTCTCTGTTTTTGATTAAATAATTAATAGATGATCTCTTCCCTGAAGTTACCAACTATTGATTTAAACGCATTTCCAACTGACTGTCCGAGACCGCATTTAGCAGCGATCTTCATTGAATCTGCCAGTTTCGTAAGTTCATTCAGGTAGGTCGGTTTGGCCTCACCTTTCTTGACTTTTTCAACACCTTTAAGCAACTGCTGGCAACCGACACGGCATGGAGTACACTGACCACAGGATTCTTCGGTGAAAAAGTTAAGGTAATTATGAAGAACATTATACATCGATCTTGAGCTGTTGAAAAGCATCATAGATCCTCCGGTTGGTACACCTTCGAAACCAATAATTGTCTCAGCAAATTTCTTTCTTGGAACGCAAAAACCTGAAGCACCTCCAACCTGAACCGCTTTAGTATCACCATCGCCAAATACATTAACAAACTGCTGCACACTCATTCCAAGTTCAAGCTCGAATATCCCCGGGGTGGGGGTATCTCCAGACACAGAAAATACTTTTGACCCTCTTGAATCTTTTGTTCCGTATTGTGTAAAATTTTTTGCACCATGCTGTATTATCATCATTGCAGTTACAAGGGTCTCGACGTTATTTATTGAGGTTGGTTTGTCAAATACACCCGAGACAGTAGGATAAGGAGGTTTATTACGTGGTTCACCACGTTTCCCTTCAATTGACTCAAAGAGAGCGCTTTCTTCACCACAAATATATGCTCCGCTTCCCATGCGATACTCAATATTAAAATCGTAACCAATCTCTTTTATCATTTTATGAAAAGAATCAAGTTCGATCATCAGTTTTGGCAACATGTACCTGTACTCGCCCCGCAGATATACTATCCCCATTTTTGCACCGATAGCTTTGCCGGCTATAGCCATTCCGCCATGAACCTTATCAGAGACTCTTTCGAGTATCTCACGATCCTTAAAAGTTCCGGGTTCTCCCTCGTCAGCATTACAAACTATATATTTCTCGGAGCTCTTTTCGGCTGCGGTGTATTTCCATTTCAAACCAGTCGGGAAACCCGCACCTCCGCGCCCTTTAAGTCCTGAATCCAGTATATTTTGAATTATCTCAGCACTACTCATCTTAAAAGCTTTTATCAGAACCTCTTTTGGTTCGATTTTTTCGAATATAAGGTCAACCTTATTTAATCCTTTTTTTTCCATGTTTTGCCGGATTTTTTATTTTTGCATGTAATCTTTAATAATCGTACTTACTTTTTCAGGGGTTAACTCTGTATAAGGCATTTCATTGATCAAAATAGCCGGAGCTTTATGACACCACCCGATACAATTAGTCTCAATGAGGCTGAATTGTTTGTCAGTTGTTGTTTCGCCGACTTTTATCTTTAGCATATCCTCAAGAGTATGAATAATGTCACTCTTCCCTTTCATTGAGCATGTAATTGTTTTACAAATTCTTATAACATATTTGCCTTTCTCCTGTGTGTCGAGAAAGGTGTAAAAGGAAGCTGTTCCGTAAACTTCAGCCGCTGAGATATCGAGTTCCCTGGCAACTTCAACCATAGCCTCATCAGTGAGATAATTGTGCTTTTGCACGATCCCTTGAAGAATTGGCATTAGGCTCTCCCGCATGCGACCGTGTTTGTCGGACAACTCCTTAACTAGATTTCCTACTTGATACATTTCTATTTGATTTTTAGATAATTAAATAAATTTTTCAGCTATTTAAAACTGCTTTTTAAAGTGCTGTTAAATTAATAACAATACTTTTTATAAAAAACTTACAAATGTCATAGTTTCTAATTTAGAATGAAAATAAAGAATGGCGTAAAGGTACATAGGTGAGACAGTGAATATGTAAATGAAAAAATCCCCTCCTGAGAGGGGAAATCTTTGAATAAATTCATTTTTTGGAATTGAAAAACTTACGTTACTTCACTACCAAAATTGAACTCATAAGAGTAATATTCTGAACATTAGAATAGTTGTACTGGAAGAGTCCTTCATCTCCTATTAATACAAGAACATCTCCAATCGGGATGACATCGTAAGCTTTGATGTTCGGATAAGTATAAATAAGACGGTTTGAAATAGTTTTTGGATCTGAGGCGTCATACACCTTCAATCCTGCGTTACCATCACAGATAAACAGCAGGTCACCATCTTTACCTAATCCAAATGGATTATTCATGGGATAAGACCAGACAAGCGACGGTTGGGAAATATTTTTGATATTAACCACATCAAGACTATTAATAGTCCCTCCGCAATTTGTCCCGGATCTGAGTGTTATATAAGCCAGAGTATCATCAACTACCACGGGATCGCAACTACGCATATGGCTATAAGTAGACTTCCTGATAAGTGATTGCGGATTGGTTATATCATATATTATCATACCGGTCGTAGTTCCCAGAAACATGTTGTTTCCGGTTATAAACATTGTTTCAATTCCGCTTCCCGGATTGATGTCAAATAATTTTGCAGGAGTTGTTTTAACGGTAATATCAAATAATTTAAGGGTGTTCCCGTCAAGCAAATACAAAACTTTATCTTTTAATCCGAAACGTGCCATCGATCCTCCAATTCCTACTCCACCACTACTGACTCCGGATGATGCAGAAGAGTAAAAGGAACCATCCAGCTTATTCATTGATGTCTCGAATATCGGATAAGCAATAGGATTATTATACACCCTCTCTTTGATGGTCTTTAATTCCCAACTGACAACCAATCCTTTTTCTTTATCAACATTACCTTTCGGGAATTCATTTTCTGTAGGAGGAACGGTATAAGGCAGAATATCTCTAACCCGGCCAACTTCATGAATATTTTCAACATCCTGAACATCTAGAATCACAAGATCAACAAAACTATCAGCATAAAGGATATTCCCGGAAATTGCCATATCGACTACACCGGGGACTTTAATAAATGTTTTCTTAACAGGAGCCGCGGGATTATTATTATCGAACACATGGATTCCTTTTAACTCCTCGATAATAAAAATATAGTTATCCTTAAAATATATCTTACCCGGATTTTTCAAATCCACATTTTGCTCTTCTTTTATAGATGTACGTAGATCTGCATATGACATATAAACAGGCGCATTTCCCTTGTATTCTCTGTAGGTAGTTTCTTCACAGGAAAAAAAGATTATTGAAATCAAGGATAAAAGTCCAATAATTGGAATGATTTTTGCTTTCATGAGAATTAGATTTAGTTTCAGTTTACCAAAACAAAAATCATGCTAAACTATTACCAACCTTAACTTAAATATCATGAAAAAACACCTATTAGTCGTTATGATGCTGATAATCACTCTTTTTCCTCTATCAGCACAAAAATCAAAAGATGTCCTTTATTTGAAAAACGGTAGTGTTATATATGGAAAACTGATCGAAATAGTCGATGATCAGTATAAAATGCAGTCTTCAGATGGCAGCATTTTAATTTATAAAACGTCGGAGGTTGAAAAATTCGCTAAGGAGTCTCCTTTTTTTGATGGAAGAAAAACTGAAGGATTCGGGTTCTCTCTGGAAGCCGGGTTACTGGTTGGCTCTCAGCATACCAAATATACTGCACCTTTCAGTTTCAACTTTCTTGCCAATGTAACAAGTAATACAAAAAATATAATCAGTATCGGGTCGGGTGTTGAATTTTTTGGCAGGCCTTACACTCCTCTTTTCATTGAATACAAATACATCTTTTATAACAGGAAGACATCACCTTTTATCTTTGCCCGTGGAGGTGCTGTAATTCCTTTTGGAGGAGATGAACAAACCCCATCTTTAGTTAATAATTATAATGATGGTCCTAAAGATTACAAAGGGGGCGCTTCATTAACGTTTGGTACCGGAATATCCTGGGCAAAAGAAGATTATGAGACCTATCTGAGTTTTGGATACAGGTATGCCCACACCAGTTATGTTCAGAATGAATACAACCGTGGAGATGTAACTTACAGTAATTCGTTAAACAGACTCGAAATAAAATTAGGCATTAAATTCTGAGTCCAATCGATGGCTGCGTAAGCAGACAGAGGGGTGATTAGGCGAGATCCGGGTAAACTAATATCTGATCCTCTATCCACTTAAACCAGCCGTCAAGACCATCGCCTGTTGTACATGAGATTTTGAACAAGGGTATCTGAGCATTGATCTTTTTCAAATCGGAACTAAAGCTGTCGAAATTAAAATTTGTATAAGGGATCAGGTCAATCTTATTGAGCAGAACAGCCCTGGCTTCTCTGAAAAGCATAGGGTACTTGCCCGGTTTATCGTCACCCTCGGCTGTGCTTACTACTGCCAGCTTAAAGGTTTCACCAAGATCGAATTGTGACGGACAAATCAGGTTACCGACATTCTCGACAAACAAAACATCAAGGTTGTCAAGATCAAAACTATCAAGGACTTTTGAGATGCTGTGAGAGTCCAGATGACAGCCTCCTTCAGTATTGATGACAACAATTGGAATATTATATTTTTTCAGACGTTGAGCATCCCTGTCAGTAGTTATATCACCTTCAATTACTCCTATCCTGAACTTTGCTCCAAGCTCTTCGCAGGTGCGTTCCAGCAAAGTAGTTTTCCCGGCACCCGGTGAGCTTATTATGTTCACCATCAATACTTTTTTTAAGGTGAGCAAATTTCTGACCTCATTGGCTTTGTTCTGGTTCCTGTCAAGGATATTCTTCATTATTTTTATTTCCATTTCTACTCCCCTTCTATACTTTTAATATATAATTCTTTTCCCTGAATAATTCCAAGATCAGTTGAGCTGCAAATATTACAGGCAAACCTGTTTTCTTTCACCTGAAAATCGCTTCCGCAATTCATACATTTCATTTTCACCGGTACTATTTCGATATCTAACTCAGCATCCTCAGCTATGGAATTTCTTACTGTTTCCCTGAAAGCAAATTCAAAGATATCAGGTACAATCTGGATCAGCTGCCCGAAACTGATATTCACCTTTGTCACTTTCGACAGGTTCTCTTTTCTTGCTGTTTCAAGCACAATCGCTGAGAGATCTTCTGCTATCCTTATTTCATGCATAACTTATTTATTAACAGATCCTGGGAAGCTGTATCCCTGAAGGCATATCAAGTATGCGTTTGCCTCCGACAGATGTATTTAAAACCACAAGTTTCTTTTTATCCGGAATAATCTCCCCGATTATTTCCGAGCATTTTCCCAACGGATCCGATCTGAGAATGTCAAGCACCTTTGTTTCTTCACCAGCACCCGCCACTATCAGGACTTTTCCTTCATTCGCAAGATACAAAGGATCAAAGCCCAGCATTTCGCACAATCCTTTCACAGGATCATCAACCGGAACGGAAGCCTCATCAATAGAGATACCTGATCCGATCATCCCGGCAAGCTCATTTAATACCGTTGCAAGCCCACCTCTTGTCAGGTCGCGCATGAAACGAATCTCTTTGCAGCTTTGCAGCACTCTGCGTATCAAATGATTTAATGATGCACAGTCTGAAGTTATGGGTGTGCTGAAGCTTAGTTTGTTACGGGCACCAAGTACAGCTATGGCATGATTACCCAGAGGGCCATTGATAATCAGTTTATCGCCAGGTTTTATCCGTTTGCCTGTACTGATGTGCTCCATATCAGGTTTAAGAATGCCGGTCCCGGATGTTGTAATAAACAGCTTATCGCATTTCCCTTTGTCAACAACTTTTGTATCACCTGCAACGATCTTTACTCCTGCTTTCAAAGCCTCTTCAGCCATTGATCCTGCAATAACAATGAGGTCGCTCATCGAAAAGCCCTCTTCAATGATAAATGAAGCAGCAATATACCTCGGATCTGCACCCGATACCGCCAGGTCATTTACTGTACCGCATACCGCAAGCTTACCTATGTTACCTCCGGGAAAAAACAGAGGGTCCACGATATATGAATCAGTTGTAAATGCAAGGGTATATCCTGAATCTTTTAGAATCGCAGAATCTGTCAAAGGCTCAGCCATCCCGAACCTTTTTACAAACACTTTTTCAATAAGCTCATGCGTCAGCTTACCGCCACTTCCCTGATTCAAAGAGACAAAATCATTCATTAGTAAGTCTGTATTTATACCAGGTATTGCAGGAACCTTCATTTGAAACCATACATGCCCCTGCAGGATTTTCAGGAACACATTTTTTTGCAAAAAGAGAACAATTTTCAGGTGTCTTTAATCCCCTCAGAATGTCTCCGCAAATACATAAAACATCTTCTTCCCTGAACTTAATTCTTACAGGAATTATTTTCTCAGCATCAAATTTTTCATATTCTTTTCGTAGTTTAAGTCCACTGCCGCGAATCACACCAAGTCCACGCCATTGTTCATCACAAGGTTCAAAGATTTGAGACAAATGTCTTTGTGCAATAATATTCCCTATATCCGTAACTGCCCGGTTATATTGAATTTCAACTTTGGGAGTATTCCGGTTTACCTGTAGTATTAACATCAGTATTGATTGTAATATATCGGCAGGTTCAAACCCTGTAATGACACAGCTTAAATTAAATTTCTCAGGAATGAAGTTGAATACTTTAGAGCCGGTTATTGTGGCCACATGTCCGGGACAGATAAACCCATCCAGATTGACTCCTTCTTTTATTATAGCTTCCATTGCCGGAGGCATAACCTTATGTGCACTTAAAAGAAAGAAATTTTTTATATTATCCTTTTCAGCCAGCTTTATTGTAACTGCTGTCCCCGGTGCAGTTGTCTCAAAACCTATTCCCAGAAAAATGATTTTTTTTTCAGAGTTGCTCCTTGCGATCTCAAGTGCCTCCAGTCCGGAAATAACAATCCTTATATCCGCACCTGCTGCCTTCTCTTTTTCGAGTGATGAAGTTGATCCGGGTACTCTTATCAGATCTCCGAAAGTGGTTATGATGACCTCTTCCATTTTTGAATAAGCGATTGCCTTATCAATAAAATCTGTTCCTGTAACGCAAACCGGGCAACCGGGACCTGAAATCAACTTTACATTACCAGGTAGCAAAGAAGGTATACCAAACCTATGTATTGCAGTTGTATGCCCCCCACATACTTCCATAAAGGTATAATCACGTCTGACTGACTTTCCAATCTGATCTGCCAGCTTCATTATCAAACCTTTATCCCGGTACTCATCAATATACTTCATACGAAATCATTCATTCAGAGAATTATTCATCTCTTCAAATATTTTTATTGTTTCAGCTGCCTCCTTTTCGCTTATCTTCTGAATTGCAAATCCGGCATGCAGCAGGATATAGTCTCCCACTTTAGCATCTTCAATCATATGCAGACCTGCGTTAAATATTGCCCCCCCGGCAGACACTTCTGCCATGCTGCCGTCAATAGACACGATCCTGGCTGGAATACTAAGACACATTATCTTCTTATTTTTGAAGCAATTACTAACTGGCCCAGGGAAATACCTCCGTCATTAGCCGGTACAAGGTGATTTGTAAAGACTTTAAACCTGTTCCGGGTTAAAAGATATGAAGATTTTTCCAGGAGGTATTTATTCTGAAAGACTCCTCCTGAAAGAATAACTTTATTCAGGGATGTATCTTTTCTGATCTGCCTTGATACTTCAAGTATAACCTGTGCAACAGTGTTGTGAAATTTTGCTGAGATGACAGAAATTTTTTGTCTGGGTAAATCTTTCATAATTGCCTTTATTGTATCAGCAAAAACAATGGTTTTGGCTGCCCGGAACGGATAAAAGTCGTTTGTTTCACCATCAATTGCAGATTCAAGCCGCATAGGTGCTTCTGAATCGAATGTTGCCGCAGAGCAAAATCCCAGAATTGCAGAAACAGCATCAAAAAGACGACCGGCCCCTGAAGTCATGGGCGAATTCATCTTTTTGACTATCATCTCCTTAACCAGTAATAACTTCTGGTCATCAATTAATTTAAATAGAGGTACAGATTTATAATCAAAACTATCTCCGAAGTATTTGTAAATATATGAGAATGCCATTCTCCATGGCTCATCGATTGCTATCTCACCACCGGGCATAGGAACATAATCGAAATGAGTAAAACGTCTGAAGCCTTTCAGATCAGCAATCATGAACTCACCACCCCATATATTCTCATCGGAACCGAAGCCTGTACCGTCCAGGCTAATTCCTATAACATCCTCATCTATTCCGTGCTCAGCCATGCAGGATGCAATATGAGCATGGTGATGCTGAACCCTGATGAGTGGTATATTTAATTCATTTTCAAGGATTTCAGCATAGTGAGTTGAGAGATAATCAGGATGGAGATCACAAGCAATGAATTCAGGTTTAAACCTGAAGAGGTCTGAAAACCTGTCAATTGTCTCATTAAAAAAATTATAAGTTGCAAGATTTTTCAGATCGCCGATATACTGGCTCATCACTGCCTGGTTGCCTTTCCCGATGCAAAAACTATTTTTCTGTTCGGCTCCGAGCGCAAGAATACCCTCAACGTTGCATTTCAGGTCAACTGGTCGTGGTACAAATCCTCTTGAACGACGGATAAGACTTGTCTTATGGTCAATAATTCTTATAACTGAGTCATCGGTTCTGTTAAGAATCTGCCTGTTATAGCTCAGGAAAGAGTCAGCAATTGACATCAATTGTTTTTCAGCCATAAGATCATCAATGATTATCGGCTCATCCGAAATATTACCACTGGTCAGGACTAAAGCCGGTGTTTTAATAATTCTAAACAACATATAATGTACCGGCATATAGGGTAGCATTGCTCCGATTGTATTCAGTCCATTGCTTACAGCAGCAGATAATATCTCTTTCTGTTTCAGGATCAGGATGGGTCTGCACCAGGATTTCAGCTCTTTCTCCTCTGCTTCATCAATATAACAATACTTTCTGACTGCAGATATATCCCTGAACATTACGGCAAAGGGTTTTGAATCCCGTTGTTTTTTATGTCTCAGTTGGCTTACAGCAGAGTTATTCAGTGCGTCACACATCAGGTGATAACCCC
>JBAWXY010000013.1:0-27195 GCA_037143835.1 Bacteroidota bacterium | reverse complement strand
TGCCAATATTATAAAAATCATATAATCAGACATATATGTAATATTGCATTTTATTATGTGTCTAATAATTAGACAGTCTGTGTACAGTAATGTGACAATTTTACCTCACTTTCTCTCAGTTACAAAATCCGGATACCCTGTCCACTGAATGTATTGTGATCATAGTGCATCACTAAATGCGAATAGTGCGTCGTGCGCCGAAAAATTCAACCTTTAGGGGCTGAGCAAATAATTGATTTTCAAGCAACATAAGATATATATGATAAATGCCGGTGTCACATTATATTTTTTGTATTTTTGGCGACTAAATAAAATTACTCTTGCATCAACATCAGAATATCGAAAAATCGCTATATCACTTTAGTTTCTTAAGGGATATTAAGGTGCATGGTATTTATTACAATTCTTTGGCCCAATATTTAAGCCTTTATCCTTTTATTAAAAAACAACATTTTCACGATTTTTATACTGTTCTTTTATTTACCAAAGGCAAAAGTACTATCAGAATAAATAATAATGTCTATGCTGTTCAACCGCAAACTATCTGTCTTATTGCCCCTGGCCAGATGCATTCATTTGAGGGTCTTGAGGATATGGAAGGAGTTATTTTCTTCTTTTGTCAGGATTTTTATGTTGAAGAATTCAGTTTCATACGTTTATTAGATGTATTTTCATGTACTTCACAGATAAACGGGAATGTTTGCAATCCTTCTATTAATTTATCCGACAAGGAATTTAGCCCTGTCATTGACATAATAAAATCGGTTGGGCATGAATACGAATCCTATACACATGCCAATAATTCTGCGATTATAATACGTTCCCTTTTGAATATCATGCTGCTGAAACTTTCTGAGTTGTATGAAGCAAAATCAGGAAAATCAAATAAAAGCGACACAATTCTCATCCATAAATTATCCCATCTTGTAGATTCTTATTTTATTAAGGAACATCACATAGGATTTTATTCATCGGCATTTAATATCTCCGAAAAGCATTTAAATGATATCTGCAACAGGCATTTCAACTGCGGATTAAAAAAAATATTACAGGACAGACTAATGCAGGAAGCCAGAAAGCTGCTCTTGTCCTCCGAATTATCAGTTGCAGAGATTGCTTATAAGTTGAATTTTGAGGATAATTCCTATTTCAATAAGGTTTTCAAAAATAAGACTGGCCTTACTCCCAAAAGGTTCCGCGAAATGCATAAAAAATTAGTACCATAAAAACTCTGAATTTTACCATTTTCAATAATCCTGTGATTTTATTTTTGCACAATAAAATTCAGAGAGATTATGAAGAAAATTGTTTATTTATCAGTAGCTGTAATCGGGTTATTTATTTCGTGCAAAAAAGAAGACACCAAACCGGCAATTCAATCCCAGACATTTGAAATAAATTCCACAGGATCTACAACGTGGAAATATTTTAGTTTTGAAAAAAACGACACTATCACCGTTTCAAATCCTGTCAGTTCTACTGATTGGGATCTGGCCTTTCAGCGTTACCGGATCAAAACCAATGGCGGAAAATCAGGTAACGGTATGGGCAGTGCAGCAAACTCTTATCAGAAAGGTCAAACCGGATTTGATGCTTTGAAGCTCGTTTCAGATACTGCAACTTTTGCCACGGATGATTCTATCGAAATTGCAGTACAGCAAGGTTATGCAACCTATATTGTAAATCCGGAATTATATACCTGGTTCAATATTGAATTTGCTGCCCAGGGAACTCAGATAGTACCCACCGATTATATTTATATAGTAAAAACAGGAACAGGTAAATATGCAAAAGTGTGGTTCAAAAGCTATTACAGTGCAGCCAATGCATCAGGCTATGTTTCTTTTCAATACAAATATCAGCCGGACGGATCAAAAAATCTCGAATAAATGATGAAAACATAGCTGTGCATGAAAATATTACATGCGAGCTACATCCGACCTTTTAAATCAAATTATTCACGGATGAAACGATATTTGTTTATATATTTTTTATTTTTCCCCACTGTAATTTTTTCTCAGGAGGTAAACATATCCGGCCATGTAACGGGAACAGACAGCAGTTCAATTGCAGGTGCAACGATTATAATAAAAGGCACCACGCTTGGAACCGTCACGGATAAGAAAGGATCTTATAAGATAAATAAAATAAAACCAGGAAGATATACATTACGTGTATCGTGCCTCGGCTACGAGACACTGGAAAGAACCATTGCCATTCTTGAAGGAGTTAATGCTGCAGATTTTAGCATCATGGAAACGACCATCAATTTAAACGATGTTGTCGTGACAGGTACAAGATCCGAAAAAACATTAAAAAATGTTCCTGTTATTACACAAGTGATTAGTGCACGCATGATGCTCGATTTGGGTATTACTACTGTCACCGGGGCATTGCAAAATATGGTATCGGGTCTTGATGTAAGCCAGTTTGGAACGAGGACTTCAATTACTATGCAGGGCATGGATGCAAAGTATGTATTGTTTCTCGTAGACGGAGAAAGGATCGCCGGGGAAGTCAATGGTGATATTGATTATTCAATGCTCAACCTGGAGAACATTGAACGAATTGAAGTAATCAAAGGAGCTTCTTCATCTCTTTACGGTTCAAATGCAATTGGGGGTGTTATTAATATCATCACTAAAAAAATTACAGAACCTTTTGATGCAAAATTCTATTCGCGATATTCAAAGTACAATGAATTGTTCTCCGGGGGCGGTATAGGTGTAAAGAAAGGGATTTTCGGATCCAGGACAAGTTTAAATTACAGTCGTACCGACGGCTACGATATCACTCCTGAGAGTCCGCACGACTGGACCCAGAATCCTTATTCTTCATTCAGTATTAATCAGAAATTCGAAATCACACCAACCTCACGTTTTTCACTTGTTCCTTACTTCGGATATTATCAGTTTGAGCGGGGAAATGTGAGTGCCCGTCCGGCTCATGATCTTTATCAGGACATGAATGCCGGATTGAAAGGGCAGTATTATCTTGGAAAACATTCCATCGATTTTTCATATTATCGCGATCGTTATAATACATTCAATGTCCTTGAACTTCTGAATAACAAAAAGGACAGAGTATCATATGATATTATTCAAACAGTAAGAACACAGGGAAATTTTCATCTCTCGGATAAAAACAATCTGATTGCAGGGCTGGAATACAATTATGAAAATCTTTTTTCTGTAAGAAATGAAGGAGGGCTGAAAGGTGAAGGCGAGGCGGTGCTCTATGTCCAGGAAGACCTTCGTTTGGGAGAACGATGGAACCTTGTTACCGGAATAAGGGCAAGCCACCACAGCAGTTATGGATTAAATGCAGCGCCAAAAATCTCTGTAATGTTCAAACAGGGATTTTTAAATTTCAGGGCATCGGCCGGGACCGGTTTTCGTTCTCCGGCATTAAAAGAATTATACATGAATTTTGATCATTTCGGCGAATGGTATATAATAGGCAATACACAGTTAAGACCGGAATCATCCGGATATATCTCAGGATCCGTGGAGTTTTCAAAACCATGGAACAATTCATCGGTTACTATTTACCGGAATGTACTGTCTGATATGATTACTGATCGCTGGTTGCCCGATTCGGTGCAACTGACCCGTCAATATCAGAACATTGCAAGTGCTTCTGTTTATGGTATTGATTTCATATCGAAACAAAAGATCTGCAATGGGCTTTGGCTCAGCACCGGTTATAGTTATGTTCATTCTCACGATAATCAGACAGGTCTGCAATTATATGGCACTACAAAACATTCTGGAAATATTGCTGCCGATTATAATTTCAGGAAAAAGGATTATTCTTTCACAGCTCAGATCTATTGCAAACTGATGGGCGAAAAGTTCTATGAGATTACAACCGAAGGCACTTATCGCGACAGACCTTACAGTACCTGGCGTTTCACAATTTCCAATGAATACAGATGGATGCGGATTTCAACAGGGGTGGATAATATGTTCAACTTGATAATCCCCCAAAATATAAATTTCATTTCTCCGGGCAGACGTTTTTTTATCGGTTTAAATATCGATTTCGGCAAAATCAGATAAGAAGACGGACTTCAAGACATATCCCGCCGACAGTGACACGACAGCACGAAACGCATGACTTCAGGATTTAAGATTTTTTTGCATCCCGCTGGTTATTTAGTAACTTTAAGAGTCAAAATAAAATCCGGGAATGGAAATCAACCTCTTATCGCTACGTAAATCTATCAATAAGGCTTACCTGAAAGTTAAACCTGAACGTTCTCAGATCGAGACTTTTAAAAAGAACATCATCAGCCTTTATGATCAGATCAATGAATCGGAATCGGAAGAGTTCCATAAAAATATTATCTCTGAGTTTCTTAAAAACACATACTATTCACCTTATCATTACATAAATACCAAAGGAAGAGCCGATCTTGTCATACATAACGGAAAAGACACAACCACTCCTGTCGGTGTGCTGTTCGAAACAAAAAAGCCGGGCAACAAACCGGAAATGCCGACAACGACCAACCTCAATTCAAGGGCATTTCATGAGCTGATCTTGTATTTCCTGAGAGAAAGAGTTAAAGGCAATAATCTTGAAGTAAAAAATCTTATTATCACCAATATTTTTGAATGGTTCATATTCAATGCCAATGATTTTGAAAGACTCTTCGCCTCTGACAAAAACCTCGTTAAACAATTCACAGACTTTGAGGAGCGGAGACTTTCCGGCCTTAATACAGATTTTTTTTATAAGAATATTGCGGAACCATTTATTGAAAATCTTGAATCGCAAATATCCGTAACACACTTTGATATAAGAGATTTCGAGACAATTATCAAAAACAACGACAAACAGGACGATAACAAGCTTATTGCCTTATACAAAATATTTTCTCCCGAACACCTTCTGAAACTTCCATTTGCCAATGACAGCAATAACCTCGATAAAACCTTTTACAATGAGCTGCTCCACATAATCGGACTTGAAGAGACAAAAGAGGGAAGCAAAAAGTTAATCGGAAGGAAAAAAACCGAAAAGAGAAACCAGGCTTCACTTATTGAGAATGTAATTACAATCCTGAAATCTGAAGATTGTCTGAGCCAGTTGCCAAAACGGTCCGATTTCGGAAATGATACCGAAGAACAACTCTTTAGTGTTGCCCTTGAACTGGGAATTACATGGATTAACCGTATACTGTTTCTTAAATTGCTTGAAGGACAGCTTGTCAGGTATAACAGTGGCGACAAGGCATTCCGGTTTCTGAATACTGAAAGAGTCCATGATTATGATGAACTGAATAAGTTATTCTTCCAGGTTCTTGCCGTAAGAGAGGGCGACCGTAACGAAAAAATAAAAGAAAAATTTGGGAACATCCCATATCTGAACAGCTCCCTGTTTGAACCCAACGACCTTGAGCACAAGACCATCAGGATAAGCAATCTTGATGATCATTTCAAACTGCCGGTTTTAAACAATACTATACTGAAAGATAAAACCGGTAAAAAACTTACCGGAGAGATTGATCCGATTCAGTATCTTTTTGAATTCCTCGATTCGTATGATTTCTCAAGCGAGGGGTCGGAAGATATCCAGGAAGAAAACAAAACCCTTATAAATGCCTCTGTATTAGGACTGATATTTGAAAAGATAAACGGTTATAAAGATGGTTCATTCTTTACACCCGGGTTCATCACAATGTACATGTGTCACGAGACGATAAGGAGAGCCGTTGTACAAAAGTTTAATGAGGTAAAAGGTTGGAAGTGTGAGACAATAAGCGATGTCTATAATAAAATTGAAGATATAAAAGATGCTAACAGGATAGTTAATAGTATCAGAATTTGCGATCCGGCAGTCGGTTCCGGTCACTTTCTTGTTTCCGCTTTAAATGAGATAATTGCAATAAAATCGGAGCTCAGAATACTTACCGATAGGGAAGGGAAAAAACTCAGGGAGTACACTATTGAAGTAATTAATGATGAGCTTATAATAACCGACGAACAATCCAAACTGTTCGAATATAATCCAAAAAGCAAGGAGAGCCAGAGAGTACAGGAAGCCTTATTTCAGGAAAAACAGAAGATCATTGAAAACTGTCTGTTCGGAGTTGATATAAATCCAAATTCCGTAAAGATTTGTCGCCTGAGACTATGGATTGAACTTTTAAAAAATGCCTACTACAAACACGAAACGATAAACGATAAACGCGAAACGTCTTTTCCACAACTTGAAACCCTCCCGAATATCGACATAAATATTAAATGCGGGAACTCTCTAATAAGCAGATATCCACTCGATGCCGACATTAAAACAGCTTTAAAATCAAGTAAATGGAATGTGGACAATTACCGCGAAGCTGTAATGACCTACCGTAATGCTCAGTCGAAAGATGAGAAACGAAGCATGGAACAGCTTATCAGCAAGATCAAAAATGATTTTGAAACCGAGGTATTGAAAAGCGATAAACGGTTTTTAAAACTCAATAAGCTTAATGGCGAAATATTAAGTCTCACCGGCCAGTCGAGTCTTTTCGAGCTGACTAAAACACAAAAAGAAGAATGGAACAAAAAGGTCAAAAAGTTAACAGTAGAGATTCAAAATCTTGAATCTCAAATTACGGAGATCAAGAGCAACAAGATTTACGAAAATGCTTTTGAATGGCGTTTTGAGTTTCCGGAAGTTCTGAATAATGATGGCGATTTTATGGGGTTTGATGTGGTGATCGGGAACCCGCCGTATGGATTGAATTTAAGCGAATCGGAAAAGCAATACTATTCTAACAGATTTATTAAAACAACAGGCGAAATTGAGATATATTGTTACTTCATTGAACTTGGATTAGCAAATATCTTAAGAACAAATGGTCTTTTTTCTTTTATTACAACCAATACAATTTATTATTTGGATAAATTTTCTAATGTTCGCAAAAATATATTTCTAAAAAATAATATTTTGGCACTAATTGAATTGGAGAAACTTGTATTTGCTGATGCTCCAGATGTAGTACCTGCAATATTTGTCATCAAAAATGGAAAGGGAAATCAGAATGAAATCGTACTATATAAGTCTAAAAACACTAAAAAGACATATGACTTAATTTATTTTTCAGATTTCAATACAAATCATATTGGTCAATCAAAATTTGAAAGCCGGGAAAATCAAACTTTTAACTTGATTACTAATAATGACAAGGAATTACTGTTAGAAAAACTGTTCAGATTAACCAAATTAAAAAATAATTATAAGGTAGTCTATGGTATAAAAACAGGTGATAATAAGCGATTTATTAAGACTCAGCCTGAAAAAAATGGGAACTGGAAAAGGTGTGTTTCTTCTGCTAATAACATAAGCAAATATGTTATAAAATGGAAAGGAGATTATTTGAATGTAGTGAAAGAATTAGCAGGGCTAAATAATATAAATTATGAGCAACCAAAGATTCTGATCCAGTATATCAGAAAAATAAGTATGCCAACAAGGCTAGTTTGTGCATTAGATAAAACTGGTGATTTCTATCCATTAAACAACTTTTCCTTCATTGTTTCTGAAAAAGAATATTCGCTGAAACTTTTATTGGGAATATTAAACTCTAATCTAATCAATTGGTATTTTTCGAATTGTTTTATCGACTATAATATTAAGCCAAAATATATAGAGCAACTTCCTTTACCTAAGAGTCTTGAATCAAAGAAGATTGAAGAAAAAATTGAAATGATTTTCAGAATAAAACAGAATGATTTTATTTCAGATACGAGTTCGTTGGAATTGGAGATTGACCGGCTGGTTTATGAGTTGTATGGGTTGACGGAGGAGGAGATAAGGATTGTTGAAGAAAGGTGATTCCATAAAACTTTGGGCATATCATTTAAAAGTAAGAATGAAGAACATCAGAACAGCGAAGTCAGAAATATAGTACTTCTGAATTCTGATTTCGTTTGTTCGTTGTTCTTACTTCATGAATGAAAATGATGGCAAGACCTGCACGAAATGTAAGACCTGTTAATTGAGGAGGAGATTCGGATTGTGGAAGGGTCAACTAACCCCGACAGGGGTTTAATAATATTCAACCACGTTGTGGTTGTAAAAGATTGTTTAATCGTATATTCTATTCACATTCAATCCCTTTGGGATTTTAAGACAGACACGGCAGGGGCAAATATGATTTTCGACTGGTGGAATCGGTGGACTAGCCCCGGGATAGCTGCAACCAGGTGGAGTGACCGATACAACGTGTGGACCAATCCCGATAGGGATTCAATATGATTAACCACCGGTGCAACCGGTGGATCAGAAAGACTGATATCCAGAACCCTGAAAGGGTTCAATAAATATATGATAATGAGCACATACACACAAATCCTCTATCAAATCGTCTTTAGCACTTTTAAACGTGAAGAAACACTTACTCCCTTTAACCGGCAGGAATTATTCAGATATATAGCAGGAATCCTGCAAAATAAAAAATGTCATTTATACCGTATCAATGGTGTTTATGACCATCTACATATTGTTACTCACGTTCACCCATCCATTTCTTTGGCATCATTGATTAAAGACATCAAGCTGGCAAGCAGTGACCATATCAAAAAAAGTAAACTCTTTCCGGCTTTCAATGGGTGGCAGGACGGTTATGGTGCATTTACTTATTCTTTCAGAGATAAAGATAAATTGATAGAATATGTAAAAAACCAGGAAATACATCATCAGGTTAAAACTTCCAGGGATGAATTTATTGAATTGCTTGATGAACATGGAATTGAATTCGATGAAAAATATTTTGTTTGAAATTATTCAACCACGCTGTGGTTGTAAAAGATTGTTTAATCATATATTCTATTCACATTCAATCCCTTTGGGATTAAAAAAATATTGATAAATATCCCGGAGATCATTCCCGGCAATTTAATATGTCCGGTTATGCAGCACCTGAATCAGACACTGTCCGCGTGTCGGATTCATAGGTCTTGGCAGTAGGGGGCCAGGTCATGTGTCGGATAAGAGTCTTCAGGAGGGAGTAGCTTTTACCGTTTTTCTGATTACCTTCGTGTCTTACTTTAAATTGATTTACTAACCATTTAAAAACAATTAAATTATGACAATAATAGTAGTAGGACTTGTAATTTTAGTTATCGGATTTGTTGCTGCTAAATCTGATCCGGCTTTGCGGGCTTACCAAACGATGATTAAAACAGCCGGAGTTATTGTCATTCTGATTGGGGTGTCAATTGCATGTGTTGTTCAGGTTGAACCAGGACAGGTAGGTGTACAAAAGTTGTTTGGTAAAGTAAATGATAATATTCTTGAAAGTGGATTAAACGTTATTAATCCATTGGTAAAGGTTGTTATTTTCGACGTCAGAACAGAAAATTATACCATGTCGGGAGTAACAGATGAGGGTTCAAAGATGGGAGATGATGCCATACGTGTTTTATCGGCAGATGGACTGGAGGTAATTGTCGATCTTACCGTTTTGTATAAAGTTATCCCATCGGAAGCACCCCGGATTCTCAGAGAGGTTGGAACAGATTACAGGAATGTTCTTGTTCGTCCGATTTGCAGGACAAAGATCAGGGATAATGCCGTTTATTATGATGCAGTTGCATTGTACTCCACCAAAAGGGATGAGTTTCAGTCCCGGATATTTGCAACTATTGAAACAAATTTCAAAGAACGGGGGCTGATGCTGGAACAACTATTAGTAAGGAATCTTACACTGCCTGCATCAGTAAAAGCTTCTATTGAATCAAAAATTAATGCCGAACAGGATGCACAGAAGATGACATTTGTTCTGCAGAAGGAGAGACAGGAAGCTGAACGAAAAAGAGTTGAAGCACAGGGTATTGCCGATTATCAGAAAATATTAAGCACGGGGCTTAGCGACAGACTGTTACAGTATGAAATGATTAAAGCTATTTCTGTTTCACCCAATGCCAAACTGATTTTCATGACTAACGGGAAAAACCTTCCCATCCTGGTGGATAGTAAATAATAATCATTAATCAGTTTACATGATGTGTGTGGTTTGAAATGTTTAGAGTTGTGCTTTTTATTTCAGCAACTCCATTTCTACCTCATCTCTGACTTCAACAAGCTTCCCGTCATCACATTTAATTGTCCTTGCAGAGAATTTTTTGAGGAGTGTATAATTATGTGTGGCCACAACCACCGCTCTGCCTGTCTTACTGATATCAGTCAGCAGCTTTAAAATACCTTCTGATGTCTCGGGGTCAAGGTTTCCGGTTGGTTCATCGGCCAGAATAATTTCAGGATCATTCAGCAAGGCCCTACCGATAACAACACGCTGCTGTTCGCCTCCCGACAACTGATGAGGCATCTTATAACCTTTCAGTCCAAGACCCACTTTTTCAAGTACTTCACTAATACGGATATCTATTTCTTTCTTGTTTTTCCACCCTGTCGCTTTTAAAACGAATTCGAGATTCTCGTTTACCGACCTGTCTATGAGCAATTGAAAATCCTGGAAAACAATCCCGATTTTTCTGCGAAGGTAGGGGATCTCCCTTCTTTTTAGTTTCGTCAGGTTATAACCAGCCACGAGACCTATGCCCTCTTTGAGAGGGATTTGAGCGTTGAGAGTTTTTATCAGACTCGATTTCCCGCTGCCGACCCTGCCCACAAGGTAAATAAATTCACCTTTTCCGACACTAAGATTAACATTGGAAAGCACAAGATGATCCTGCTGCCATATAGTACAGTTTGTCAACTCAATAATTACATCCAGTGGAAGATTTTCCTGCATTTACCGGTTATTTTAAGTGCAAAATAAGGAAAGAATTGATAATTAACATTTATATGTTGATAAAATCAGTAATAAAGGCCGGTAGCCGGCGTTTAATAGTTGTAATTTTACGTTTAATTAGAAAAATCAGGTTAATGTTATATGCGGCTTACAATTAACACGTTATGCGCTTTCGTAAATTTTAAGACGCAAACAGTGTATGATTGTACCGGGCCAAAAAAAATAAGTTATGAACAGAAATAAACTCATTTTAATATTCAGTTTTCTTTTGATTTTCATAATTCAGGTCTCATCGCAGGTCCCGTTTACCGGCAAAGAGATTGGTTCTGAATTTAACAGGGGTATGGAATTATTCAATAAAGAGAAATATCCTGCAGCTATCCGTCTCTTTGATTCATTCATCAAAAGTGATGATAAGTCCAACCTCATTATGGTTGCTGACGCTGAATATCTTAGTGCAATCGCCGCATTGAAACTTTTTAACTCTGATGCTGAATACAGGATGATCATGTTCATATCGACACATCCGGAAAGCACAAGGATAAATGAAGCGAGGTTAGCTTTAGGTGACTATTTCTACCAGAACAAAAATTACAGGAAAGCAGTAACCTGGTATGAATCTGTGAACAGGCAGGAATTGGAGGCAGATAAACTTACAGAATATTTTTTCAGACTGGGATATTCGCTTTATGTCAAAGGGGATAAAAGCAGGGCACTTCTGATGTTTTCGGAAATTAAAGATATTGATACCGAATATACTCCGCCTGCTGTTTACTATTTTTCCCAGATAGCTTATGAGCAAAAAATGTATCAGACAGCCATGGAGGGATTCATGCGTCTGAAAGATGATGAAACATTCGGAGGCGTAGTCCCATTCTATATTGTTCAGATTTTATATCTGCAAAAAGATTATAATGGCATTCTTTCCATGGCCCCCGACCTTCTTAAATCGGCCGGGGAAGAGAGGTCTATTGAACTGTACAGGTTCATCGGGGATGCTTATTATAACATGGAAAATTACAATGAAGCATTACCTTATCTCGAAAAATATTCATCGGGGGCCAAAGCCAGCGAAAGGGAGGATAAATATCAGCTCGGTTATTGTTATTACAAAACAGGAGAGATTGATAAAGCTATTAAATTATTTCTTGAAATAGCAACGAGGAGCGACCTCTTAAGTCAGAATGCCTGGAATCTCCTTGGTGATTGCTATCTGCAGAAGGGTGATAAAAAGCGCGCGCAATTTGCATTTGGTGAAGCTTCAAAATTGAATTATGATAAAAAAATTAAGGAGGAGTCATTGTTTAATTATGCAAAATTGACATATGAAACATCATATTCTCCTTTCGGAGAGACAATTGCGGCTTTTCAGGAATATATCAACCTATACCCCGGATCAGAGAGGATTCAGGAGGCATACGATTACCTTGTGACTACATTTTTGCAGATGAAAAACTACAAAGCAGCTCTCTCTTCTCTTGATAAGATTTTGAACAAGGATAGCAGACTGGAGGAAGCATATCAGAGAGTTGCGTTTTTCAGAGGATTGGAATTGTTTAAAAACCTGGAGATCGATGCTTCAATCGATATGTTTGATAAATCGCTTAAATATGAAAAGTATAACAGGTCAATCAGGGCAAGGTCTATCTACTGGAGAGGTGAAGCATGGTACAGGCTTGCTTATTACGATAAGGCAAAAGCTGATTACGAGTTGTTTATGGGAATACCAGGTTCGATGCTTTTAAGTGAGTACAACATGGTAAGGTATAACCTTGGTTATGCACTCTTTAATCTGAAAGATTATACAAATGCTTTGAACCATTTGAAAGCTTTTGAATCTGAGGTGGCAAATGTAAAGCCGGAGGTGATGGCAGATGCCAGGAACAGAATTGCTGATTGTTATTATATCGCAACAAACTATCCGATGGCAATAAGTTATTATGATAAAGTTATTGAATACGGGAAACTGGATGCTGATTATGCTATGTTTCAGAAGGGCTTTTCCCTGGGACTTATGAATAAAGGTAAAGGGAAAGTGGATATACTAACATCTCTGACTACGAAATATCCTTCTTCGTTATATATTCCTAATGCCATATTTGAAAGAGGCAGGGCTTACCTTGTTCTGGAGGATTATAAAAATGGAGAAGCTGATTTCAATACTGTCATCTCAAATTATCCGACCAGTCCGTTTGTTCCCAGTGCCATGGTTCAGCTTGGGCTGCTTTTTTATAACCTGGGAGAAAATGAAAGAGCAATTTCCCAATACAAAAAGGTAATCGAAAACTTCAAATCAACACCTGAGGCAAGATATGCAATTACCGGTCTGAGAACCATTTATGTCGATATAAATGATGTCGAAGCTTATTTTGCATATATAAAAACACTTGATGGTTATGGTGACGTAAACCTGGCTCAAAAGGATTCACTTTTGTATACATCGGGCGAAAACCTTTATATGACTGCCAAATACAATAAAGCAACAGAAGTGTTTAAAAGTTATCTCAATGAGTTTCCGAATGGCAGTTTCAGGCAGAATGCACAGTATTACCTGGCAGAGTGCCTGAAATCAGCTGGTAACAACGATGAAGCTCTGAAACTGTACATTGAGGTTTCATCTGCGCCCAATAATCAATTTTTTGAACAATCGCTGATTGCAGCTTCTGCAATACTTTTTGATAAGGAGGATTATAGTGCGTCCCTCGATTATTATGAGAGACTTGAGAAAGTGGCCGGAAATGACGGGAACAGGCTTATCGCTCTTAAAGGCCAGTTGAGGTCGGCTTACCAGGCTGGTGATGCCCAGAAAACAATTGTTGCAGCCGGGAAAATCGACAGTTCTGTAAATATTCCCGAGGAGTTGGTAAGAGAGGCTACCTTTATGAGCGCTAAAGCAAATTACAGTCTTAATAATTTTGATGAAGCTCTCAAAGATTTCCGGAAAGTTGCCATAGAGATCACAAGTGTGGAAGGAGCAGAATCAAAATACAGGGTTGCCGAACTGCTGTATAAGAAAGATATGACAGTTGAGTCAGAAAAGATTATTTCAGAGTTCATCGGCCAGAATACCCCGCACCAGTACTGGATGGCAAGAATGTTCCTGCTTCTTGCAGATATCAGCATAAAAAAAGGCGATACTCTGCAGGCACGGGCAACACTTCAGAGCCTTAAAGATTATTACTCTATTGACAACGATGGAATACTTGATGAGGTAAAAGCCAAACTGGATTCCCTTAGCGAAAACAAATAATGCGCAGTTGTAAACGACAGATAACCAGATAGTGAATAACAATTGAAAATGTGAATAAGAAATTGATTTGACATGATAAAAAGAAACCTTATTATACCAGCCTTCATATTATTCTGTTTATTGCCGGTCAGTGCGCAGGTAACGAAACAGGAAACCGGGCTTAAGAGAGAGGTTACCCTGTACAATCCATACAAGCCATCTCTCCCTGAGGTTAAAAAAAGAAGCTTTCTGCCTGATATGAACGACACTATGAAAGTCAGACCCGAATTCCGTTACGATATCATGACTAAACCTTTTCTTCCTGCATATACCATCAGTCCTATAAAAGCAGTTGCTTTACTTCCCGATCCATTACCTAAACTTTACAAAAGCTATGTGAATATTGGTATGGGTAATTACATCACTCCCCTTGCTGAAATCAGTATAACTAATGAGCGGTCAAAGAAAGGTACAATCGGTTTCTATGGCCGGCATTTCTCAACCAACGGGAAAGTTGAACTCCAGAATAGCAAGAAGGTTTTTGCAGGCTATATGGATAACGATGCCTCTCTTTTCGGCCGGAAATTCTTCAGAAAAAACCTGTTTGAAAGCTCGGTGGATTTCAGTCAGAAGATCAGGTATGCTTACGGTTACGACACAAGCATAACAGACTATTCTCCTGCAAAAAAAGATATCAGACTGGGTTATAATAATATAGGTGCAAAAGCTTCATTATCCTCATTTACATTGGATTCCACAAGCTTCTCTTATGATTTCGATATTTCTTATAACTTCTTTTACAATACTCAGAACCTGTTCCAGCATAGTGCAGGGATCAACGGTATGATGGCTAAATCCTGTAAGGGATTCTATATAGGATCTGGGATAAGCTATAACTATTACAGCCCTTTAGACTTCATATCAGTAGGTCCCAAATATATTGCCTCGATCAGCCCTTTTGTAAAAAAGAGTACAGAACAGTGGAACGTTAAGCTTGGTTTTCAGGCATTGCTCGATAAAAACCTGACTGCAACACCTGTATTTCATATATACCCGGATTTCAATTTCAGTTTTACTGTGGTTCCATCGTACGTTAGCTTTTTTGCAGGACTATCGGGGAAACTGGAGAAGAATGATCCATTGAAAATCATTTCTGAAAATCCGTTTTTAGTCCGCGACGGAAGTCTGTTCACCCTGCCTAATACCGATTATGTCCTTATTGTTTCTTCAGGTCTGAAGGGAAACAACGGAATAGGGGGTAACTATCTGGTTTCTGCTTCATATTCTATTATTAACGACATGCTGTTTTATTCCAACATAGTTATTCCGTATGGCATGATCAGTCCGGAGGTTGGAAATCATTTTGTTCCGTTGCATGACGACGTGGAACTTTTTAATATTCATGGTGAAATAGGCGGTTTGATAAGTGACAAAATCTCGTATAACGGGAGCGCGAACTGGTATAAATACACACTTTCAGAGCATGATTTTGCCTGGAATAAGCCGGCATGGGATGCCCGGCTTGGCGTTAAATACAACCTGAGAGACAAAATAATTATTGGTGCTGAATTAACAGGAAA
This sequence comes from Bacteroidota bacterium, assembly GCA_037143835.1. GTDB lineage: Bacteria > Bacteroidota > Bacteroidia > Bacteroidales > VadinHA17 > LD21. The sequence continues at coordinate 11,636 of JBAWXY010000013.1, read as the reverse complement.
AGGGAAACGTAAATTGTATGTAATGGATCTCAATATCTTAAGTAGTAGTACTCCGGCGACACCTCACTTTTTCGATATGCCCGTTCATTTTAATCTTAATCTCAGCGCCGAATACCGATATTCTAAAATACTGTCATTCTGGGCTAAATTCAATAACATCTCATACAATCGCTACTACGAATGGGCCTATTACCCGTCACAGAGGTTCCTTTGTATGCTGGGATTTACATACAGCCTCTAAAAAAGGTGCTGGTTTCTGGTTACTTGGTTCTGAGTTGTGCGAAGAATAATCCACAAATTCCAGCGCATTAATGAGACTTTAAGACAATCAGACACCAAGACATTCAGACAATTTTATAGTGTTAATTTCTTTGTGAAAATTGTGCATTATTTTTATCAATTTATAGGAAAAAAACGGTTTTAAATCCGTATATTTGCCGGGATGATTAATAATCATATTATCAATAATTTATAACAGGAAAAGTGAAGTTGGTTCCGATGGCTGGCAACGATGAAACAGGTATCCTGATTTCATTACCAAAAAACAAGTTTGATATCCGTCAGAGGAGTAAAACCGGATAGGTATCCTTATTAAATTATTGGTCTGTTTTAATATGTTTGGTTTTAAAATTTATGACTAAATATTATAGGAATAATGAGTGAGAACGCAAAAAAATTGCAGGACAGTATTGATTACTCAGCGGAGAATATTCAGGTGCTTGAAGGTCTTGAGGCTGTCAGGAAAAGACCTGCAATGTACATTGGTGACATTGGCGTAAAAGGGTTGCATCATCTTGTATATGAGGTTATTGATAACTCTATTGATGAAGCACTTGTTGGGTACTGCACTAAAATTGAAGTTATTATACACGAAGATGGTTCCATAACTGTAAGTGACGATGGACGTGGTATTCCGACAGGAATGCATGAGAAGGAGCAGAAATCGGCCCTCGAGGTTGTTATGACAGTCCTTCATGCCGGTGGAAAGTTTGACAAAGATTCTTACAAAGTGTCAGGCGGTCTTCATGGTGTTGGTGTATCGGTCGTAAATGCCCTCTCAGCACATCTCTCAGCTGTTATCATGAGGGAGGGTAATGTGTTCAAACAGGAATATGAAAAGGGGAAACCGGTTACTGAAGTAGAGGTTATTGGTAAGTCAGATAAGTCTGGAACTTCTGTGACCTTTATACCAGACGGAACCATATTCCAGACAACTGAATTCAACTTTGAGATTCTTGCAGCACGTCTTCGTGAACTGGCTTTTCTTAACAAAGGAATACTTCTCACAATTAAAGATATGAGAGAGCTCGTTGAGAATGGTAATGGCGGGATACCGCGTTACGAAGAGTTCCACTCTGAGGAGGGACTTAAGGAATTTATTGAATATCTTGACGCAAACAGGGAAAGACTTATTGAAAAATCTATTTATATTACATTCGATAAGACAGATATTCCTGTTGAGATTGCCCTTCAGTATAATAACTCATTCTCAGAGAATGTCCATTCCTATGTGAATAACATAAATACTATTGAAGGGGGTACACATCTTGCGGGGTTCAGGAGAGGCTTGACACGAACACTCAAAAAATATGCTGAAGATTCAGGTGCTACCTCAAAACTGAAATTCGATATTAACGGTGATGATTTTCGTGAAGGACTTACTGCTATCATCTCTGTGAAAGTTGCTGAACCGCAGTTTGAAGGCCAGACTAAAACAAAACTTGGAAACTCAGAAGTAATGGGTGCAGTCGATCAGGCTGTCAGCGCCATGCTTACCAACTACCTCGAAGAGAATCCCAAAGATGCCAGGATCATCGTTCAGAAGGTAATCCTTGCTGCAACTGCCCGACATGCTGCACGTAAAGCCAGGGAGCTTGTCCAGCGCAAGAATGTACTTTCCGGTTCCGGACTTCCCGGTAAACTTGCCGATTGTGCCGACAGGGATCCCGCCCATTGCGAGATATACCTTGTGGAAGGTGATTCTGCAGGTGGAACGGCAAAACAGGGACGCGATCGCCGTTTCCAGGCAATTTTACCCCTCAGAGGTAAGATATTGAATGTTGAAAAGGCGATGCAACACAGGATCTATGAGAGTGAAGAGATAAAAAATATATTTACCGCACTTGGAGTCAATATAGGTACTGATGAGGATAGCAAGGCTCTTAATATTGCTGGTTTGCGCTACCATAAAATCATTATCATGACTGATGCCGATGTCGATGGTTCTCATATCACCACTCTCATTATGACCTTCTTTTTCAGATATATGATGGATCTCATTAAAGGTGGAAATATCTACATCGCTACACCGCCACTCTACCTGATTAAAAAGGGTAAATCGGAGCGTTATTGCTGGACAGAAGAAGAGCGTGCGGCAGCAGTTGCGGAGATGGGACAGGGGAAAGAATCATCGGTAGGTATTCAGAGATACAAAGGTCTTGGTGAGATGAATGCAGAACAACTCTGGTCAACAACAATGAATCCGGAAACACGGACTCTGAGGCAAGTTACCATTGAAAGTGCTGCTGAGGCTGATCACATATTCTCAATGCTGATGGGCGATGAAGTTCCGCCACGCAGGGAGTTTATCGAAACTCATGCAAAGTATGCTAAAATTGATGTTTAGACACCAAAGACTTTCCTTCTGATCTCTACTGCATCGTCAGTACAAACTTCACTGCAACAGAAACATCTGATGCATTTACTGTCTGTCAGAACTATATGGGTCTTTTTGGATGGAAGCGGTTGAATAGCCTGAACGGGGCAGATATTAACACATTTCTGGCATCCTGTGCAATTTTCATGAATAAAGACCGGCCTTCTTTCAAGCTTTTTCAGGAATTTAATCCTCCTCATAACAAATTGCATAGCAATATTATTGTTGCTTGAAATAGGTATTTTGGTGAAGCCTTGTTTTATAATAGTGCTGATTTCCGGACCGTCATAATTTATATCATCTTCTGACTGAAGCCAGTTCTTCCTGAATAACGCTGTCTTTGATGTTGGTACTACCATCGGATCATAGCCCGCTATTCTGCTGGCTATCATATCCAATGCAAGAGGATTTGTTGATCCAAGTAATAATCCGATTTCTATCGGCAATCCCCTGCCCGGACCCGGACCCTCCATTCCCATTATAGCATCCATAAGGAAATAGTCGGGAGTAACAATTTCATTAAGATCAACCAGAAATTCGCCAAACCCGTTTCTATTCTGATGTAAGGCATGCTGTTTCGCTTTATTAAAACCGGGTACCAGGCCAAGAGTGTTTTTTATAGCTCCTGTGAAATATACCAGTTCGTGGTTCTTGAATTTCGGAAGTGAAATGATTAGATCAACCTGGTCAACAACAGCTGCAATCCTGATCTTCCCTTTCCTTAGTTTTTTCTCAACCGGGTTCACAGTGAAATCAACCCATTTCGCCCCTGTTGCTATACATACCTTATAAATACCCGATTTCTCTCCTTTAAACTTCTTTGTATGAACTGCAGGGGAATCACCGACCAGAACAGTAGCTCCCTTTGACTGGAGAAACCTGATCATTGCTTCCACAACATCAGGATGAGTGCTGATGCATTTTGCAGGGTCATCGTCAGTCAGAATGTTGGGTTTTACCAGAACTCTTTTCCCCTGAACATCAGGACCCTCAGTTTTTTTGTATATATCAGATATAAGGTTATAAACCTCATGTACTTCATATTCTTTACAACTTCTTACAGCTACTTTGTTATTCATAATGTCTTTACCTGAAAAGTCTGCAAATATAGATCAATGTTTGAAAGGAAGTATCAGTTCATCATTTATTCAATATTATTTCTTTGATAATCTCCTCTATTCCGGAAATAATATTCTTTGAAGGACCTGTACAATTGTTAATAATTACGCTGAAGATCATATTTTTGCCGGATACTGTTGTAAAATATCCCGCATAGCTTCTCACTCTGGTCATTGAACCGCTTTTTGCCCTAAGTCTTGAATCAAAAACCGGATCCCTGAAATAGTATTTAAGAGTTCCTTCTTTTCCTGCTTCAGGTAAAGACGAATAATATTCCGGGAAGTACTTTCCTCTGTTCTTCATATAAATCAATAAATTGACCAATTCTCCTGTATTAATGGCATTAAGAGGGGAGAGGCCGCTGCCATCTTCAATAAACATTCCATCTGTTTTAATGCCGGCATACTGAAGAAAACTCTTAACAACCTCAACTCCTGCAGCAGTAGATCCGATGTTTTTATATACTTTTCCCAACTCTTTTATCAAATGTTCTGCATACAGATTAACACTTTCATGGTTGAGTACTTCAATAATATCAGCAAGTGGAGGAGAGATGGTTTCAGTAATCCAGACAACCTCCTCAGACAAACTTTTCTGTTCTAATCTTATTGTTGTAGGGTTTTCTGAAACAGTTATACCTGCAGCTTCAAGTTTTTCATTCATCATTTTTGCGATAAGGAGGGGAGGGTCAGCAATTGAGGCTTTCAGTACAAAATCTTCCATGTTGACGGGAATGGTACCTGCAAGCCAGCCATTTGTACTGTAAGGTGCGGCAAAAACATAACCTTCGTCTGAGGTACCGGCAGCAACCAGCCAGTTTGAGAATTCATACCTGCATTCGTTTGGAACAATCTCATTAATAACCACTTGCGTACTATCAGATGATGTCTTTAAATGAATTTCGTAAGTGTTGTCAAAAACTGATAACCCGTACGCACCTGCCCCGTAATAATTGCCGGCATCTTCCCAGAGCCATTTGGCGGGAACAGGCAGAAAGTCATAATAAGAATCGTCGGTTATGACTCTTCCGTCTATTTTTCGGATTCCCAACTTCTTAATTTCTGTAACCCAAATGCTTAGAAAATTCTGATAATGATCTGAAAAATACTCTGATCCCAAAGCCGGATCACCACCTCCCTGAATGACGATATTCCCGGTTAACCTGCCAGAACGTTTATTAAGCGATCCTGTATAACCGATAATAGTTTTGAAAGTATATTGCGGGCCTAACAATTCAAGTGCAGCAGCCGAAGTGATAAGCTTCATAATTGAAGCCGGGATAAGGCTTTTTCCTGAATTGTATTCCATCACTACCTCTCCGTTATCTGCATCTGCAACACATAGAGAAACAGAAGCATGCATCATTGCAGAGTCTGACAGGAATGTCTCAAATGATCTCTCCTGTGAAAATAAGCAAAGAGTTAAAGATGTTAATGAAATGATAAAAAATGTTCTCAACATTTCTACTATGATTTGTTTTGTTCGAGTGTTGATAATAAACCACATGCAGCCTGTATATCAACACCCCTGCTGGCCCTGATGGTTGTCAGTATCCCTTTGGCATTAAGCGCCTCTTTAAAGTTGATGGTGGTTCCCATATTGGGGCTCTGGAATTGTGATCCGGGTATAGGGTGGAAACGTATTATATTTATCCTGCATTTGATCCCGTTAAGTATCCTGGCAAGCTCTTTAATATGTCGCGGTGTATCGTTCATCCCTTTAAAAAGGATATATTCAAAAGATACTCTTCTCTGGCTGTTAAAGTCAAATTTGTGAATTATATCAAGCACCTCTTCAACAGTGTTTGTCCGCTGAACCGGCATTAGTTTTCTTCTCTCTTCATCAAATGGAGAGTGCAGACTGACAGCAAGATGGCACCGGCTTTTTTCAAGAAATTCTTTTATCCCGGTTATCAGTCCGACTGTACTGACTGTAATCCTGGTCGGGCTCCAGCCATATCCCCATTCATTGGTAAGAATATCAAGACTTTTCAGAACTTCAGAGATATTGTCCAGTGGTTCACCCATGCCCATAAAGACCATATTGGTTAAGTTCCTGAACTCAGGCAGACTTCTGAACTGATTAAGTATTTCATTCGATGAGAGGTTTCCCTGAAGACCCTGTTTCCCTGTCATGCAGAATATGCAACCCATTTTACATCCGGCCTGTGATGAGACACAAATTGTAGCACGTTCATTATCAGGGATGTAGGCTGTTTCTATATATTTATCATTCAGTACTTTATAAAGGTATTTTTTAGTCCCGTCAGAACTTTCAGATGCATTAACCGGGGCATAAAGGCCGATTTCATAATCTGTGGCAAGAAGCTCCCGTGTTTTTTTTGAAAGGTTTGTCATCTCCTCAATTGACAGGATCTCCTTCTTATAAAGCCAGTCAGCAATCTGTTTTGCAGCAAAACCGGGCAACCCGATACGTTTGGTAACTGCTATCAGTTCATTTAACGTCTTTCCGTAAAGTTTTTCTTTCTGCATTTCGTATTAGCTCATAGCTCGTAGCCTGTTGCCTGTTGCCAGTCGCCTGTTGCCCTAATTAAACCCATACCCTGCCTTCTGGAGATCTTTTAGAGATTTAAACGGCTTCGGTGGTGTCAGGTATTTATTTAAATGGTCGTATATTTTCATCCTGATCTCTTTTGCCTCCATATAATCCATCCTGTCGAAGGAATGTCCTCCCGGCATATTATTAAAGATCTCATATTCAAAATTTTTCTTGCCATCCGCCTTAAGCGACTTGATGAGATGTTCTACCTCAAGGACATTGACATCCTCATCATTGGTATTGGTATGGATCAGGAGAGGTGTGTTCTGATATTTTTGTGTCTGCCATGCAGGTGATCTTTTACGGTATTCAGCAACATTATGATCGGCAGGTTTGCCGATAGGAGGCTGTTCTGAAAAGAGATCCCGATACTCCTGATCTTTATATCCCATGCGGGCTATCAGATCGCTGACAGGAACCCCGGTAAATGCTACTTTGTAGTTCTGAGGATATTCAAAAATGTTGAAGAGGGCAATATACCCCCCATGGCTCCAGCCTATTATTCCGACCCTTTCTTTGTCCACAATTGAGTAATTATCAATCATATACTGACGACTGGCATCAACATCCTGAACTTCAAGTCCGCCGTAATCAATATTATTATACATACCTGCTCCATAACCGGTCGATCCGCGGTATTCGGCAGCCGTAACAATATAACCCTGCGATACTATCTCCCTTATTATATGTGTGTAATAGGTATCGAAGTTCGCATGTACCCCACCATGAGGAAAGACCAGAAGAGGATATTTCTTTGAAGGATCAGCATCTTTCGGGATGAAAATGTAATTCCAGAATTTAACCGGGTTACCGGCTCCCTGACCAGTAGGATTTTTCTCTTTTGCCACTGCGGGACCGGTAATATATACCTTATCAATATATGCGATATCACCGACCTTGTTGTACCACTGAACATCATCTATCTTTTTTTCAAGAACATCGAACCTGTGACCAAGGTCTTCAAAATTTGAGTTGACCTTATTAATTGCATTCATCAATTCGGTTGTTCCCGGCTGTCCAAACGAATAGTCTGATGACACTGCGAACATAGCCAGAATTAATGTCAGATTCAGAATAACCTTTTTCATATTTTTAGAATAATTAAATTGCAATTTTCCCTTCAAACACAAAAGTGGCCGGACCAGAAAGCCAGATATCGGAGATACTCTTTCCAGAAACAGTGAATGAAACTGATAAATTTCCACCCTTGGTCTTTACACTGACAGTCTCTGTGTCAAAATGTCCTGAAAGCACTGAAGCAATGGCAGATGCTGTGACACCTGTACCACACGACAGGGTTTCCTCTTCAACACCCCTTTCAAAAGTCCTGACATAAATCCCGTTTTTTTCCGGTTCAACGAAATTTACATTGGTTCCTCCGGGTGCAAATTCTTTTGACCACCTGATTTTTTTGCCTTCTGTATTGACATCAATATCTTTTACATCCTTTTTAAAAAGGACGTAATGTGGCGATCCTGTATTGATAAAGTAGCTCCCATTAATAAGGAGGGGTTCCTTTACATCATTCATCTGAAGACGGATGATGCCTTCTTCCGATACTGCTTTGTGCAAACCATCTATAGCCTTGAAAATAAGCTTCTTTCCTGCTATTCCTGCCCTTATAGCAAAGTCTGCCGAACACCTGCCGCCATTTCCGCACATTGTGCCTTCAAAACCATCGGAGTTAAAATACTTCATCTCAAAATCATACTGGGGGCTACCGGAAATAAGGATCAACCCGTCAGCGCCTATTCCAAATCTGCGGTCACATAATTTATTAATAAGGGTGGAATCATCAGGATTAAAAATGCCTTCCCGGTTGTCTATAATTATAAAGTCGTTACCGGCTCCCTGGTATTTGTTAAATACTATTACCATCATTGTTAAAGTGTTGTTAAATGTTTGTAAATTATTGAAGATCATCTGAAAAAATGCATGATCTTTGTAAAACAAAATTAAAATAAATCGGTTATAAAGATATGAATCTTTTGTAAAGGCATAATAATTGAATATCAATGCAGGCACAAAAGGATAGTTTAACAAATAAAAAGTAGAGTTATGAAAGGAAAGTATTTATTTGGAGCATTGTTTATGGCTCTGTTAGGAGCATCCATTGCTTTGTTCGCTTATACCAAATTAATAGAACGGCCCTCAGTGGCTGTCTCGAAAGATAGTTCGAAGGTTGAGGTTCAGGATGCAAAAGCGTTTCTTACATCTCTTCAGATGCAGGAGGGACAGATAGATTTTACTTATGCTGCGGAACAGACTGTTCATGGGGTAGTACACGTACATACAAAAGCAATGATGGGACAACCCGATAATCCTATAATGGAGTGGTTTTACGGTGACCGCTATTCCAGACCCAGGGAGGTAAGCGGTTATGGTTCAGGGGTTATTATTTCAGACGATGGTTACATTATTACCAATAACCATGTTGTTGAAAATGCTGAATCAGTTGATGTTACATTAAATGATAAGAGAACCTTCACCGCCCAGGTAATAGGGAGGGATCCAAGCAGCGATATCGCACTTATTAAAATCAAAGCAGACAATCTGCCATATATAAAATATGGTGATTCGGAACAGTTAAGACTCGGGGAATGGGTACTGGCGGTAGGAAATCCTTTTAATCTTACCTCTACTGTAACGGCAGGGATTGTAAGTGCCAAAGGAAGAAGCTTTACATTACCAGATGGTACCTATCGTATAGAGTCATTCATTCAGACTGATGCAGCACTTAATATGGGAAACAGCGGCGGAGCCCTTGTCAATACAAAAGGGTTGCTCGTTGGTATCACATCTGCAATTATTTCACCTAATGGTGCTTATGCCGGAAATTCGTTTGCTATTCCTGTGACAATTGTAAAAAAAGTTGTCGACGATCTCAAAGAGTTTGGTGAGGTTCAAAGAGCTCTTATTGGCGTGAACATTAGAGATATTGAATCAGAAGATGCTGATAAACAAAAACTTAGCGAAGTTAAAGGTGTGTTGGTTACCGGAATTATCGAAGACGGTTCAGCTGAAGCAGCCGGTCTGAAGGAGAATGATGTAATAGTAAAATTTGATGGTCTCAATGTCAGTACAACCTCTGAATTGCAGGAACAGGTCGGAAAACGTCGTCCGGGTGATAAAGCAACTGTTACATATTTAAGAAATGGGAAAGAGACTACTGTACCTATAGTTATGAAGAATGTATCAGGAAATACAAGTGTTGTCACAGCCGGAATGGGAGGAAAAGTCGTTTTTGGTGCTAAACTTGAATCACTTAGCTCTTCAGATAAGAGATCATTGAATGTTGATTATGGTGTGAAAGTGTCAGAATTGAATGAGGGTAGATTCAAAGATATTGGTATGAAGCGCGGATATATTATCTTAAGTATAAATGGTAAAAAAGTGAATAGTCCTGCTGATGTAAGACAATTTACAAATAATGAAAGTAACCTTAAGTCAATAGTTGGAATACAATCTGACGGAACAAAATTTACTTTCCAATACGGGAACTAATATACGTATTTATATAAGCCACTGTTATTCAGGAGATTTTTTAAAATAAATTTCCTAACAACAATAGTGAATATTTTTTGTTATTACAAAATAAAGCAATATCTTTGCGGAAATTTTTGGGGAGGCAGAATGAGACAACTAAAGATTACCAAGTCCATAACCAACAGGGAGAGTGCATCACTCGACAAATATTTGCAGGAGATTGGTAAGGAGGAGTTGATATCGGTAGAAGAAGAAGTTGAATTGGCTCAGCGGATAAAGAAAGGCGACAGAGCTGCTCTTGAGAAACTCACCAAAGCAAACTTACGATTTGTCGTATCTGTTGCAAAACAGTATCAGAATCAAGGACTTAGCCTTCCTGATCTCATTAATGAAGGAAATCTGGGTCTTATTAAGGCTGCTGAGAAATTCGATGAAACCCGTGGATTCAAGTTTATTTCCTACGCTGTATGGTGGATCAGGCAGTCGATTCTTCAGGCTCTTGCTGAACAATCAAGGATAGTAAGGTTACCATTGAACCAGGTTGGTTCACTTAACAAGATAAACAAGGCTTTCTCGAAATTTGAGCAGGAGAACGAGCGTACTCCTTCACCGGAAGAGCTGGCTGATGTGCTTGAATTACCAAAGGAGAAGGTGACCGACACTCTGAAAGTATCTGGTCGCCATGTATCTGTTGATGCTCCGTTTATTGAAGGTGAGGATAACAGTTTACTTGATGTTCTTACAAACTCTGATTCACCTGTTGCCGACAAACTGTTGATGGATGAATCTCTTTCAAAAGAGATCTACAGAGCGCTCGCTACTCTAACTGAAAGAGAAAGAGATATAATAAGATTTTTCTTCGGAATTGGTTGCCAGGAGATGACTCTTGAGGAGATAGGTGAAAAATTTGGTCTTACCCGTGAAAGGGTCCGTCAGATCAAAGAAAAAGCTATCAGAAGGTTAAGACATACCTCGCGAAGCAGGTTATTGAAGGGTTATTTGGGATAGATATTCCGGAATTCCGGAAACAAAAGGCGCTCTTTCATGGAGCGCCTTTTCTTTTGGTAAATGGCACAAATTAAGTAGGTTTGTAATAAACATTGTGGATTATTATTCCACCACCTCCCCCCTGACGGTACCGTCAGGAGTGTCCCGACGAATAGTCGGGATGGGGTGGTTAAGACTCATTTTAGTTAACCATGAAAAGACCTTGAATGGACTTTAAACTTATATCCGATTTTCAGCCAACCGGAGATCAGCCGGGAGCTATAAAGCAACTTGTGGAGGGACTTGAGAAGGGAGTACCATTCCAGACACTCCTTGGCGTAACAGGTTCAGGTAAGACCTTTACAATCGCCAATGTAATCGAGAAAGTCAACCGGCCAGTTCTTGTATTAAGCCACAATAAAACTCTTGCTGCTCAGCTTTACGGAGAGTTCAAACAATTCTTTCCCGAAAACAGGGTTGAATATTTTGTCTCATATTACGATTATTATCAGCCCGAAGCATATCTTCCTGTATCAGATACTTACATCGAAAAAGATCTTTCAATTAACGAGGAAATAGAAAAGCTGCGGTTGAGCGCTACTTCATCGCTGCTCTCCGGCCGGCGCGATGTCATTGTTGTATCCTCAGTTTCCTGCATTTATGGTATAGGCAACCCGGATGATTTTCATTCAAATACTGTTCATGTAAGGACAGGACAGAATATCGGAAGGAATGTTTTCCTGAGGAAGCTAGTCGATAGCCTTTATTCCCGCAACGAACTGGAATTTAAACATGGTACTTTCAGAGTCCGTGGAGATACCGTTGATAT
>JBAWXY010000012.1:0-30593 GCA_037143835.1 Bacteroidota bacterium | reverse complement strand
TATAACGTAATTATTAATAATAACAAAAGTAATTATTATGGGAACATTAGACTGGATCGTATTAGGAATCTTTTGTCTTGGTTTAGTAGGTATTATTATCTGGGTGATCAGACAAAAAGATGAGACCTCAACAGATTACTTTCTGGCCGGACGTGATGCTACATGGCTGGCAATAGGTTCGTCAATTTTTGCTTCCAACATCGGATCGGAACACCTGGTTGGATTAGCAGGAGCCGGGGCTTCAAGCGGTATGGCAATGGCCCATTGGGAGATGCATGGTTGGCTCATACTTATCCTGGGTTGGTTTTTTGTTCCATTTTATGCCCGCAGCGGTGTATTTACCATGCCTGAATTCCTTGAAAAGCGCTATAATAAAGGATCCAGAAGTGTATTGTCAATAATCTCCCTTGTCAGCTATGTTTTTACAAAAGTGGCTGTAACAGTATATGCAGGGGGTATCGTTTTCAAGCAGGTTTTTGGAATTGAATCAATGTTCGGGATTGACTTTTTCTGGATCAGCGCTGTAGGACTGGTTGTGTTAACAGGTATCTACACCACTCTCGGAGGGATGAAAGCTGTATTGTGGACATCAGTGTTGCAAACACCTGTTCTGCTTATCGGTTCTCTGGCCATTCTTGTAATAGGCCTCATAAAACTTGGTGGATGGTCCGAGATGATGGAAATATGCCGGGCTGTTCCAGTAAATGCAGATGGTGATACTATGACCAGTCTTATAAGGTCGGCCAACGACCCGGAATACCCCTGGACAGGTGTCCTTTTAGGTTCTGCCATTATAGGTTTCTGGTACTGGTGTACAGATCAGTATATAGTTCAGAGGGTACTCTCAGGGCGCAACCAGAAAGAATCACGCCGGGGCGCTATTCTTGGTGCAGCTTTTAAACTTTCCCCGGTGTTTATTTTCCTTATACCGGGGATGATAGCTTATTCTCTCAATGCTAAAGGAATGATTAATCTTACAAGTTCCGATGCAGCTTTCTCAATACTAGTGAAAGAATTGCTTCCATTAGGATTTAAAGGACTGGTTGTAGGGGGTATTCTTGCTGCCCTTATGAGTTCCCTTGCTTCATTATTCAACTCTTCAGCTACACTGTTTACTGTGGATTTTTACCAGAAATTCAAACCACAGGCTCTTGAAAAAGAGCTTGTCAGAGTAGGAAGAATTGCAACTGTTGTTGTTGTGGTCCTTGGGATATTATGGATCCCGGTCATGAAGGGTCTCGGAAAGGTTCTTTATGCCTATCTTCAGGATGTCCAGTCCCTTCTTGCTCCTGGCATAGCTGCCGTATTTCTCTTGGGTGTTGCATCTAAAAAAACCACTCCAATGGCTGGCTTAATTGGGCTAGTCTCAGGTTTCGTACTGGGGATGACACGCCTGGGTCTTAAGGTATTCGCTGGCGGCATTAGTCATGACGGCCTGATCTATAAGGTTTTTCTTGCACCGAACTGGCTTCATTATGAAATAGCTCTATTCTTCATTGTAATAGCTATTATGATTGTAACAAGCATGGTAACTGCCAAGCCTGATCAGGTAGCAATCAAGGGATTGTATTTTGGTTCTGCCACTGCAGAACAAAAAGCACTTACCAGGGCTAGCTGGAATAACTGGGATCTTTTGTTCTCAGGAATTATTATTGCAGTGATAATAGCCTTCTACATATATTTCTGGTAGATCATTTGATTAAAATTATTCCAATACCTAACTACATAAAATAACATGGATAAAATAAAAATAAATGAAGTCTGGTTTGTTACCGGTAGCCAGCATTTATATGGTCCTGAGACCCTTAAACAAGTAGCCTCAGACTCCATTAAAATAGCTTCCGCTCTTGATAAATCATCAAAAATATCTCAGAAGGTGGTTTTCAAACCTGTTCTTACAACACCTGATTCAATAACTGAACTTTGCACTGAAGCAAATAATTCGAAAAGCTGTATTGGTCTGATCACATGGATGCACACCTTTTCACCTGCCAAAATGTGGATAAGGGGTTTATCCATCCTTAATAAACCATTTCTCCACTTTCATACCCAACTCAACAGGGATATCCCATGGGAATCCATCGATATGAATTTCATGAACCTTAACCAGTCAGCTCATGGTGATCGTGAGTTTGGTTTTATCGGGACAAGGATGAGGTTGAACAGAAAAGTGGTTGTTGGTCATTATCAGGATCCTGAGGCAATCGACCGGATTGCTGTATGGGTCAGAGCAGCTTCAGCATATAACGATGCAATTAGTATGAGGATTGCCCGGTTCGGAGATAATATGCGGGATGTGGCTGTTACCGAAGGAAACAAGGTAAGTGCACAGATGAAAATGGGATATTCAGTTTACGGATTCGGCATCGGAGACCTTGTTAAAACAATTAACGAAGTATCACCAGGTGCAATTAAAAAACTTCTGGCTGAATATGGTTCTGAATATAAGTTAACAAAGGCTGTTGCATCTTCTGACACTTTGAAAGAGGCTGCCAGGATTGAGCTTGGAATGGAGAATTTTCTGAAAGCCGGGAATTTCAAGGCATTTACAACAACTTTCGAAGATCTTCACGGACTTAAACAATTGCCTGGTCTGGCTGTCCAGAGACTGATGGCCAAAGGCTATGGCTTCGGAGCTGAAGGTGACTGGAAAACAGCCGCTCTCGTACGTTCAATGAAAGTGATGGCCGCAGGACTAAAAGGAGGTACTTCATTTATGGAAGATTATACTTATCATTTCGATCCGAAAGGGATGAAAGTACTTGGTGCTCACATGCTTGAGGTATGTCCATCAATTGCTCTGGGGAAACCTTCAGTTGAGGTCCATCAGCTATCTATCGGGGGGAAAGAAGATCCGGCAAGACTTGTTTTCAAGACTGCTCCGGGAAGTGCAATTAATGTCTCTGTCATTGATCTGGGCAACAGGTTCAGAATGATAGTAAATGAGGTTGAAGTGGTTATATGTCCCGATATGCCCAATCTTCCTGTTGCCAGTGTATTGTGGAAACCACTGCCCGATCTGAAGACAGGCGCTGCGGCTTGGATATTGGCTGGCGGAGCTCATCATACCGGGTTCAGCACTTCAATTAATTCAGAATATCTTGAGGATTTTGCCGGAATGATGGGTGTTGAATATGTTCTTATTGATAAGAAATGCGATCTTTCTGAATTCAAAAAAGAACTCAGATGGAATGAGATCTATTATCATATTTCCAACGGTATAATTTAGCTTTTGAACGGAAAAATTCTCAAACAAACAGAAAATTGTCTGAAAGAATATGAAGATTTATTCAAAGAATACCAGACATCTGGTCGCAGTTGACTGTATTATATTCGGTTATGATATCCTTGAAAAGGAGATAAAGCTTCTTCTAATTAAACGGAGTTTTGATCCTGCAAAGGGCAGATGGTCCCTGGAAGGTGGTTTCGTTGAAGAAAATGAAAGCCTTGATGAAGCAGCATTCAGAATACTCCGTAAGCTCACAGGACTGGAGATTATTTATCTGAAGCAATCTTATTCATATGGCGAGGTTGACAGGGATCCCGGAGCCAGGGTGATCTCCATTGCATATTTTGCTCTTATTACGATCAGGGATATAAATAAAGAACTTACGGAACAGAATGGTGCACACTGGAGATCAATTGCCAGATTACCCGATTTGATCTTTGACCATCTTCCAATGGTTAAAAGAGCACTTACCGATTTGCAGAATCAAATTAAAATCAAGCCTGTTGGCTTTGAGTTACTGCCTGAAAAATTCACTCTTGTTCAGCTTCAGGATCTTTATGAAGCTATTTACCAGAGAAAAGTGGATAAAAGGAATTTCAGGAAAAAAATATTATCAATGGGAATTCTTGAAAAGCTTGATGAAAAGGAGAAAGAGACATCAAAGAAGGGTGCTTATTATTATATGTTTAATAAGGATAGATATGAGAGATTAAAGCAGAATGGATTCTATTTCAATCTGGATGTAAACTAAAGATAGAGTGCCTAAAGTGCCTAAAGTTCGGAGTGCCTTAAGTTTAAAAATCATGCTCGACAAATTAAAAAACATTGTATTTAAAGCCAATCTCGATCTGGTCAGTAATGGGTTGGTCATACATACCTGGGGCAATGTCAGCGGAAGAGACTTTAAAAGCGGACTTATTGTTATTAAACCATCAGGTGTGAGTTATGAATCAATGAAACCGGATGATATGGTTGTGATTGATCCTGAAGGAAAAGTCGTGGAAGGGAAATATAAACCTTCAACTGATGCCCCAACTCACCTTCTGCTTTATAAAACCTATGAGGCAATAGGAGGAGTTGTACATACCCATTCATCCTATGCCACATCATGGGCCCAGGCAGGAAGGGCCATTCCGCCTTTTGGAACCACCCATGCCGATCATTATTATGGAGAGGTTCCATGTACACGGTTATTGACAGACAAGGAGATAGAGAGTGATTATGAAATCAATACCGGAAAGGTAATTGTTGAGATATTGGGTTCTGTTAACCCATTAACAATGCCCTCTGTATTGGTTAATAGTCATGGCCCATTCTGCTGGGGAACTGATGCTGATAATGCAGTTTATAATACCGTGGCACTTGAAGAGATAGCCAGGATGGCATTTTATACAGTTCTGCTTGGGCGAAGTAAACCAATCAATAAATCTCTTCTTGATAAACATTTTAAAAGGAAACATGGAAACGATGCCTATTATGGCCAGGGAAAATCAGAATGAAATTAGAAAGTTAAGATATGACAAAGAAATATGTAATCGGGATCGACTATGGAACTGACTCCGTTCGTTCAGTTGTTGTTGACACAAGTAATGGTGAAATTGTCGGGACATCTGTATTTGAATACCCCAGGTGGAAGAAGGAGCTGTTTTGCGATCCTTCGATCAATCAGTTTCGTCAGCACCCGATGGATTATATTGAAGGACTGGAGCAATCTGTAAAAGGTGCCCTTCATGGGTTAACTGCAGAGGTCGTAAATAATATCGTTGGTATTACTGTTGATACTACCGGGTCAACTCCTGTGGCAGTTGATAAAGAAGGAGTTCCTCTTTCCCTGAAGCCCGGATTTGAAAACAATCCCGATGCCATGTTTGTTTTATGGAAAGATCATACTGCCGTCCAGGAGGCTGCTGAAATCAATCAATTGGCAAGATCATGGGGCGGAGTGGATTTTACGAAATTTGAAGGAGGCATATATTCATCCGAGTGGTTCTGGGCAAAGGTACTGCATGTTCTCCGGAACAATGTGGAGGTCCGGAAAAGTGCCTTTTCCTGGGTTGAACATTGTGACTGGATCCCGGCTTTACTTATAGGAAACACAAATCCCCTGCAACTTAAGAGAAGTCGTTGTGCAGCAGGACATAAGGCAATGTGGCATGATGACTTCAATGGTTTGCCCGGCGAAAAATTCCTCACAAAACTCGATCCTGTTTTATCCGGCCTCAGAGAAAGACTTTTCAGAGAAACATACACTTGTGATGTTGAAGCCGGCAACCTGTCGGAGGAATGGGCAAAGAGGCTAGGTCTTTCAACAGATGTTAAGGTTGGGGTTGGCTCTTTTGATGCACATCAGGGGGCAATAGGAGGGGAGATCAAACCTTACCATCTTGTTAAAGTTATGGGTACCTCTACATGCGATATGCTTATTGCACCAATGTCAGAAGTAGGTGACAACCTTGTAGCAGGTATCTGCGGGCAGGTTGACGGATCTATCATCCCCGGAATGCTTGGCCTTGAGGCCGGACAATCAGCATTCGGTGATATTTATGCGTGGTTCAGTAAACTTCTGATGTGGCCGGTAACTGAGATCATTTCGGAGATGACATGGCTTGATGAAAAAACAAAGAATAAAATAAGAGAAGAAACTGCCGATAAGATAATTGCAGAATTAAGCAAAGAGGCTGAATCATTACCTGTTGAAGAAACAGCAATTGTTGCACTTGACTGGATGAATGGCAGGCGTACCCCGGATGCTAATCAGGCACTTAAAGGGGCAATTACCGGACTGTCGCTTGGGTCAGATGCCCCCAGGATTTTTAAGGCGCTGGTTGAAGCCACAGCATTCGGTTCAAGAATGATTAATGAACGTTTTATTTCGGAGGGAGTCCGCATTGATGGAGTAATAGCCATAGGGGGTGTTGCCAAGAAGAATCCTTTTGTAATGCAGATCGTTGCAGATGTTCTTAATATGCCGATCAAAGTTGCAAGTTCAGATCAGACCTGCGCACTGGGTTCAGCTATGGCGGCAGCTGTTGTAGCAGGAGTTTACAAAAATATATCCTCTGCCCAGAAAGCAATGGGTGGCGGATTTGAAAAGGTGTATCGTCCCGACCCGGTCAGAGCAAAGAAATACGAAACTCTGTTCAGGAAATATAAAGCTTTAGGTTCATTGATTGAGAAGAGCCTGAATTAACTTTGTGAAGACGTGAAGTAACACAAAGAAGAATAATGGATTAAGAATTCTAATGAAAAATTTATTATGAAAAAGTCAATAACAGTTTTTTTGTTTTTGCTCATTCTGGCAGGTACCGAAGCCGGTGCCCAGAAAGAAAACCTTGTAACAGTTAACCAGTTAGTTGTTGTGGCAAATAATCCTGGAACAGTTATCAGTAAAGATATTTACGGACATTTTTCCGAACACCTTGGAACCTGCATCTATGGAGGAATATGGGTTGGTACCGATTCGAAAATTCCAAATACATACGGAATCAGAAATGATGTTCTTTTTGCACTTAGGGAGATCAAGGTTCCGAACCTCCGCTGGCCTGGTGGATGCTTTGCAGATACTTACCATTGGAAAGACGGTATAGGTCCGCAGGAAAAAAGAGCATCGATTGTGAACACCCATTGGGGTGGAGTGACCGAAGACAACTCCTTTGGAACACATGAGTTTATGAAACTGACTGAACTGCTTGGTTGCGATGCATATATTAATGGTAATGTAGGCTCAGGATCGGTTAAAGAGATGGCAGAATGGGTTGAATATCTTACTTCTGATTCTGAAAGTCCAATGACAAAGTTACGTAAGGAAAACGGCCGTGAAGAACCCTGGAAAGTGAAATATTTTGCTATCGGTAATGAGAACTGGGGTTGCGGAGGAAATATGACTGACGAGTTTTATGCAAATACCATGAGACAGTACTCCACTTATCTTGGCAACTATGCAGGTAATCAGCTTTATCGTGTGGCCTGCGGCCCTTCCGATTTTAATTATGCATGGACTGAAACTCTGATGAAAGATGGTGGAACGCGCTCTAGGTTCCAGGGATTATCGATACATTATTATTCTATTGTTGATGGATGGGGTTACAAAGGATCAGCTACAAAGTTCGATGAACGTGAATGGTTTGAAACTATGAGGATGAATCTCCAGATGGACAATATTATTAAAGGTCATTCAGCAATTATGGATCGCTATGATCCCCAGAAAACAAAAGGACTTGTCGTCGATGAATGGGGCAACTGGTTCAATGTGGAACCCGGAACCAACCCCGGATTTCTCTATCAGCAGAATACAATGCGTGATGCAATAACCGCTGCAATTCATCTTAATATCTTTAACCAGCATGCCGACAGGGTAAAGGTTGCAAACCTTGCACAGATAGTGAATGTGCTTCAGTCTGTAATACTTACAAAGGATGACAAAATGGTTCTGACTCCTACATATCATGTCTTCAGGATGTTCAGGGTTCATCAGGAGGCTAAACTTCTTAACATTGATCTCAGATGTGAGGATTATACCAACGGCAATAAAAAGATACCTGCTATTTCTGCATCAGCATCGGTTGATAAAGATGACAAAGTGCATATTTCCCTGGCAAATCTTAATCCCAATAAACCGGTCACTGTAACTTGTCCTGTAATAGGTGATACATTCAAAAAAGTAACCGGAGAGGTTCTTACAGCCGGTGAAATGAATTCATTTAACAGTTTTGAAAGTCCCAAAGTTGTAAAACCTGTAGTTTTTAATGGTTTTACTCTTAAGGATGGAATCCTGACTATTACTATGCCATCTAAATCAGTCGTTGTTTTAGAACTGACAAAATAAATCCTGCATGGAAAAACTCATTAAGGTTATAATTACAATTGCCGGTGTTGTATTGTTGATACCTGGATGTGTTAAGAAGTCCTCATCAGGTGAAGATTATCCTATTCAGCCGGTTCCTTTCACATCCGTTAAACTTACCGATAATTTCTGGGCCCCGAGGATAAAGAAGAATGCTTTGGTAACTATTCCGATTGCATTTGGTTATTGCGAATCAACAGGCAGAGTTAAAAACTTCGAAATTGCAGGTGGACTTGATACAGGCAAATTTAAAACAATCTACCCGTTCGACGATTCAGATGTTTTCAAAATAATTGAGGGTGCCAGTTATTCGCTTCAGACTTATCCTGATCCCAAACTCGAAGCATATCTCGATACCCTTATCTATAAAATTGGTCTTGCGCAGGAAGATGACGGCTACCTTTATACTAACCGTACCATTGCAGAGATGCATGGAGGCAAAGGGTTGCATGAATGGGCTAGTAAAAACAGATGGGAACTCGATTCGATCCTGAGCCATGAGCTTTATAACCTTGGTCATCTTTACGAAGCAGCAGTTGCACATTACCAGTCAACAGGTAAACGTACCTTACTCGATATTGCTTTGAAATCTGCCGATCTTGTGAATAAAGATTTTGGCTGGGACAGGGTGAAAGTCTATCCCGGGCATCAGGTTATTGAAATGGGGCTTGTTAAACTTTACAGGGCTACCGGAGAAAAGAAGTATCTCGACCTGGCAAGATTTTTCCTTGATTATCGCGGCCCAAAAGGTCAGCAGTATAATCAGGCTCATCTAAAACCTGTTGATCAGACTACTGCAGTAGGGCATTCTGTAAGAGCAACATACATGTATTCAGGGATGGCTGATATAGCTGCAATTGAAAAGGATTCGGCTTATCTGAATGCAATTACTAAAATCTGGGAAGATCTTGTTTATGGCAAGATGTACATAACAGGTGGAATTGGGGCTACAGGAGGAAATGAAGGTTTTGCCGATTCTTTTATATTACCCAATATGTCAGCTTATTGCGAGACCTGTGCTTCAATTGGAGACGTTTTTTTCAATCACAGACTGTTCTTATTACATGGGCAGACGAAATATATCGACATTCTTGAAAAAACACTTTATAACTCGATGCTTTCGGGTGTATCATTATCAGCCGACAGATTTTTCTATCCTAACCCGTTGGAGTCGAATGGACAACATGAACGCAGTGCCTGGTTCGGTTGTGCCTGCTGTCCTTCGAATATTGCCAGGTTTGTACCTGCTATTCCCGGATATGTGTATGCTGTCACCGATAAAGAGCTTTATGTCAACCTTTTTATTTCCAATGATGCAAATATCAACATGGGAAAGAGAAAAGTCAACATATCACAAAAAACAAATTTCCCGTGGGATGGCAAGGTTGAAATAACCGTTAACCCTGAAACCAAGGGAAAATTTGATCTGAAGATCCGTGTACCCGGATGGGCTTTGAACGAAGCGTCACCCGGAGGGCTCTATAAATTTACCGATCAGAATAATGAACTTATAAAACTTCTGGTTAATGGCGAAGATTTTGAGATTAACCTTATAGAGGGATATGCTGTAATTTCCAGGAATTGGAAACCGGGAGACAAAGTTGAAGTTGAATTTCCAATGCCTGTCCGTAAAGTTATTGCTGACGAAAGAGTAAAGGAAGATATAGACAAGATAGCATTTCAGAGAGGTCCTGTCATTTATTGTGCCGAATGGCCCGATAACAATACTGGCAATGTACTTAATTTCGTAATAAAGAAAGATGCTGCCTTTACAACAGAATTTGAACCATCGCTTCTTGAAGGAACACAAGTGATTAAAACTTTCAGGTTTCAGACAAAAAGAAATCTTGATGGCAAAATTGAAGTGCTTAAAAAAGAACCTGTTACTTTGATCCCTTACGCTTTATGGAATAACCGTGGTGCCGGACAGATGATGGTTTGGCTTCCAACTTCAGAATGATAAACGATTTATAAAAACATTAATGAAATGATTACCAGTTTTTCCCCTCGATTGATCGCAACAATTTTACTTACAGGTGTTTCTTCCATACTTGTAAATGGTCAGGGAACAATATCTCTTCCTTCGGGAAAAAACCTTGCTGTCGTTGCTTCCCAAACAAGTTCATCACGTTCTGGTGCTTCAATGACCTCATTGAACGATGGTCTTATACCTAATAACGGTAGTATGCGCAGCGGCGGCAACAGACCCCCGCAGCGCCCCACGGCACAATGGGTACAATATGAATGGACTCAGCCTGTTAAAACCAGGGCGATTGCCGTTTTCTGGTGGAATTATGAAAACACTGTCAGACTTCCACAAGCTTACAGGATTAAATACTGGAACGGAAATGATTTTGTTCCGGTGAAAAATGCTACAGGACTTGGCCTTGTGAATAACCTGTTCAATATAACTACATTTGATCCGGTACAGACAACTCAACTGAGAATGGAAGTAGATTCTGTCGACAGATTTTTGGGTACTATGCTTGAATGGATGGTCTTTCAGTCTGATAATTCACCTAACCATCCCCCGGTCGTTACTTCAGGAGTTGATCGTTCTGTTATGCTCGGAGGGAAAACATATTTGTCAGGCGGAGTTAAATCGGTCACTCCTTATAATAAGATTACATGGAGCAAAGTATCAGGACCGGGTAATGTTAATTTCGCTAATGCCAATTCCATTAAAACAACTGCTATATTTTCACTGTCAGGTGATTACATTTTGTCAATGACTGCTACAGAAGGTGATCTTTCTTCTTCCTCATCCCTGAATGTAAAAGTGCAACAGCCTCCGCAGGCTGAAAGGCTCGATGTTGTTTATACAAAGCGTTACAAGATTGACAGCCCGTTATGGAACGACAGGGCTAAAGCGATGATTGTTAACTGGATCCCATGGTGTATTGATCAGATAAACCGGACCGACCTCACATTAGGGGAAGGTGGTTTAGATAATTTCATTGAAGCGGGAAAAGCTCTTCGCGGAGAACCGCATGGGAAACATCTTGGATATGTTTTTTCAAATGCATGGGTTCATCAGACCATTGAAGCTATGAGTATTGCCCTTATGGTTGATCCTCAGGGCGATATGGAAATCATTACAGCTCAGGAAAAAATGAAGGCAACAATTGAAAAATGGATTCCTATTATTCTTGCAGCTCAGGAACCTGACGGGTATCTCCAGACAGCTTACACCCTTCGCGATACCACCAGGTGGAAAGAGAGATGGGCGCCTCGAACCAGAGGAAATCATGAAGGATATGTTGCAGGCTATTTCATCGAATCGGCAATAAATCACTATACACTCACTGAGGGAAAAGACAGACGATTATATGATGCTGCAAAAAAACTTGCCGATTGCTGGGTGGCCAACATAGGTCCCGGTAAGAAGGAATGGTACGATGGACATCAAGAGATGGAGCAGGCATTGATCCGTTTCGGTCGATTTGTCAATGACATGGAAGGTAATGGCCACGGTGATAATTACATCAATCTCTCAAAGTTCCTGCTTGACTGCCGTCGCGATGGTAGTGAGTACGACCAGAGCAATGTTCCTGTACAACAGCAATATGAGGCAGTGGGACACGCAGTCCGCGCTGTCTATAGTTATTCTGCAATGGCTGATGTTGCAGCTGAAACCGGCGACATTGATTATCAGAGTGCTGTTATGTCATTGTGGGACAATATGGTAAATAAGAAGTATTATATAACCGGTGGTGTTGGCAGCGGGGAAACATCCGAAGGCTTCGGACCAAACTATTCTTTACGTAATAATGCATATTGTGAATCGTGTTCAAGCTGCGGATTGATCTTTTTTCAGTATAAAATGAATATTGCCTATAACGATGCAAAATATGCTGATCTTTATGAAGAGACAATTTATAACGCCTTGTTGGGTTCTCTCGATCTGGAAGGAAAGAATTTCTATTATACAAATGGTCTCTCAACTTCGCAATCACGTTATTCCTGGCATGTATGTCCATGCTGTGTAGGTAATATCCCGAGGACACTGCTTATGATCCCCACATGGACATACGTAAAAAGTAATGAAGGTTTATACGTAAACCTGTTTATCGGAAGTACAATAAAAGTAGAAAAAGTTGCAGGAACCGATATTGAAATGATCCAGAAGACCGATTACCCATGGAGCGGTGAGGTTTCAATAACTGTAAATCCCAAACAAACAAAAGAATTTACTTTGTTTGTCCGGGTACCAAACCGGACAACTAGTTCGTTGTATACTCCAACACCTGCAATCTCGGGACTTAAATCTCTTACAGTTAATGGAAAAACCATTACACAAAAAATTGTAAATGGATATGCTGTTATTAAACGTACCTGGAAAGCAGGAGATAAAGTAAATCTGGTTTTCCCGATGGGAATTCAGACCATTACAGCTGACGGGAAAATTGAAGCAGTCAGGGGTAGAGTTGCCCTGCGCTACGGCCCGATGATTTATAATGTTGAAAGGGCCGATCAGCCTGATATCGACAAATATATCAATACCGGACCGCTTACTTTGGAATGGAGGGGTGATTTGCTTAACGGGGTGATGACAATTAAAGGCAAATGGGATGATGGAACACCCCTTCTGGCAATACCCAATTATGCACGTAATAATCGTAATTTAATACATTCAACAGATAAACCGGGTCCTGAAAACAAGGACGGTGGATCGATCGTTTGGATAAAAAAACAATAATAATTGTAGGGACAGGTTGCGACCTGTCCCTACTACTACAATTGCGCAATTAAAAACAGAATTAACCCAATTATAATCACATATAATAAAATCTCAAATATCCTTAATGTACGTCTCCCCATCATTTTTAAATTAATCAGGTGCGGCTTTTTTACAGTCTGATATTTAATATTAAATTTAGGTGCAATAAATGGAAATTCTGTGTACTGTTTGTTTACAGTTATACCTCATTTTGTTTTTATATGCAGCCAATTTGTAACTATATGAGGTGTTAAATGTTAAAACAAAACAAGGACAGGTCATACAAAATTCGATTGGTTTGATTATTTTTAGAGGATAAAAGGAATTTATCTTCCATTCCGGTTTTTGATTTTCAGAATTATTGATGATTATGAGAAAACCCCTGATACATAGCCTTGTCTGTCAGAAAAAAATTAATCTGGAAGTCTTCATCAGAAAGTTAATGAAGGGAGTCTTTCTATTTTCTTTTTTTTCTGTTTTTAATACATCATCACTTTATCCGCAGGACAGCAGGGTTGTATTTTCTCATCTCGATGTAAATAACGGATTATCAGAGAATTGGATAAAATGTATTTTCAAAGATTCAAAGGGATTTGTCTGGTTTGGAACAAATAGCGGACTAAACCGGTTTGACGGATACAAATTTGAGATTTTTCAGGAGAATATTTCGGATTCAACAGCAATTGCTGATAATTCAATAAATGCAATCACTGAAGACAGAGATGGTAATCTGTGGGTTGGTACGGGAGGTGGCGTCAGTATTCTTAATTGTGAGACCTATAAATTCAGAAGGGTAAACCTACTGCCTTCAGCCCCGCTGTTATGCCAGGACGTTGGATATATAACAGCTATGGCTACCAATCGCGAAGGTAATGTATTGATAGGAACGCATAACGGATTGTTTTTTTTTAATCAGAAAAACGAAACCTTCAGGCACATCCTGATTGATGAACAATCGTGCACTTCTCAGTTAAATAATATTACTACAATTACTTATGATAAAACTGGTTCGTACTGGATCGGAACCACAAATGGATTTATTATAAAATACAATCAGAGTTCAAACTCATTCGAAAAATTTGAATCTTTCAAGAAAGGGAACGGCAGAAACGGGAGCATTGCAAAATTATTCGTTGATAATGAAAATATTTTATGGGTAGCCGACCTGAATGGTCTTTACCTTTTCAATATCAGGGAAAAGTCCTGGGATTTTAATTTTCAGAAAAATTATGGGACGGTTTTCACTAATTTACAAGTTACCGCGATTGATCAGGACATTGACGGCCTGATATGGGTTGCCACTGACGGTAAAGGTGTTTTCATATTTAATAAGAGAGATTTTAATCTTGTCAATATTATAAACCTGCCATATGCCGAAGGTGCACTTTCGAGTAATGGTATTTCCTCATTATATTGCGATGAATCTGGTATTGAATGGATTGGTACATCAAAGAAGGGCGTCGATTTCTATAAGAAGAATGTCCGGAAATTCAGGTTATTCAGAAACTATCCAACTGATCCTAACAGCATCAGCAACAATGATGTTGATTGTATAACTGAAGATGTTAATGGCAATATTTTGATTGGAACCAATGGCGGCGGTTTTAACTACTATGACAGGAAAAACAATAAATTCACTCATTATGTTTCCCAGCCGGGTAAAGCGAATAGCCTAAGCAGTAATATTATTGTTTCTGTTTTTGAGGATTCTGAACAAAAAATCTGGATTGGGACCTATTTTGGCGGATTAAACTGTATGGATCCTGAAACCGGAAAATTTACAGTTTTCCGTCATAGTGATTCCGATTCAACCACCCTTTCGGATGACCGTGTTTGGGGTATCTGTGAGGACAGTCGTAAGAACCTCTGGGTTGCCACACTGACCAACGGGTTGAACCTCCTTGATCGTAGAACAGGTAAATTCAGACGTTTTAACACAAAGAATAGTCCTATATGTTTCGATTATATCAATTCATTTGCCATAGACGAGAATGATAATCTTTGGCTCAGCTCTGCTCATGGACTGATCTTTTATGATCCCGTACAAAACAGGTCAAAATGCTATTTTAGCAATCCTGAAACAACAACCTCCATTAGTGACGACCAAATTATTTCAACTTTTAAAGACAGCAGAGGTTTGTTTTGGGTATGTACCAACAACGGATTGAATCTAATGGACCAGTTAAGCGATAATTTCCGGGTTTTCAGAGAAGCGGATGGGTTACCTTCAAACAGTGTTCTCAGAATACTGGAAGATAATAATTCGAATCTCTGGCTAAGTACTAAAAATGGACTCTCAAAACTAATAGTTAGTAAAACAGATGGGAAAGATTCTCTTTCTTTTCGATTTGTAAACTATGGAATGAGTGATGGTTTGCAGGGTAAGGAATTTAACGAAACTGCTGCTCTTGAAACAAGAGACGGAGAACTCTGGTTTGGAGGACCGGATGGCCTCAATGCTTTTTATCCTCTCGAAATAAAGGAAGACAGTTCTTCTTCAAAACTGGTTATTACCAACTTTAGAATAGATAATAAAATAGTCAGGTATGGTGAAGTAATCAATAACAGGGTTTTACTTGAAAAGCCAATCTTCAATACCGATAAAGTTGTCTTGAAATATAAGGAGAACTCGTTCACTGTTGACTTTGTTGCTCTCAATTATTTCTTCCCCGAAAAAAACAGATATGCCTATAATCTGGAAGGATTTAATGATAAATGGATCAATACGGAAGGAAAGGAGAACTTTGCAACTTTTTCCAACATAAAGAATGGTAATTACACTTTTAAATTAAAAGGTACAAATTCAGACGGCATCTGGAATGAATCGCCAATTACCCTCAAAATAAAAATTCTTCCCCCAGTCTGGAAAAGCTGGTATGCTTATGTTATCTACATCATCCTGATATTATTATTGCTCGCTTTCCTTCGTTATCTGACACTAACCAAAGAGAGAATGAAAATGCAAATGGAACAGGAATATATTGAATCGCTGCATATTCATGAGATTGATTCTTTGAAAATAAAATTCTTTACAAATATTTCCCATGAATTCAGAACGCCGCTTACTTTAATTCTCTCTCCTGTAGAAAAATTGATGATTCAATGGAAAAATAAGCCGGAAGAAAAATATCTGAATCTCATACTCCAAAATGCCAGAAGACTGTTGTTTATGGTTAATCAACTGCTCGATTTCAGGAAAATGGAGGTGCAGGGGTTCGGATATAATCCTTCATTAGGGAATATTATAGCCTTTATTGAAGAGGCGGTTTCTTCATTTAATGATCTGTCAGAGCAGAAACATATTCAGCTTTTTTTCCGTTCTGACATTAAAGAGTTGAACACATTGTTTGATAAAGAGAAACTGGAAAAAATAATGTTCAATCTTCTCTCCAATGCCTTCAAATTCACCCCTGTTGACGGGAAAGTAACTGTAACTATTTTGCCTGAACGGGCAGGTAAACAGCTTGACAAAGATGGAGATATCGCAAAACTTTCACATCTGATAATCAAGGTTGAGGATACCGGGATAGGCATTCAGGCTGACAAGATTGACAACTTGTTTATTAATTTTTACCAGGTCGATTCTACAATGTCAGGCAGTCAGGGATCAGGCATCGGTTTATCACTTGTGAAAGAATTTGTGAAACTGCATGACGGTGAGATAACTGTTGAAAGTGAGCCCGGGAAGGGAAGCTGCTTTACTGTTAGTCTGCCTGTAGCTGGTTACGGGAAAGCTTTAATAGAAAACAGTTTACAGAGAAATGATAACCATGAGTATTCTTATAAATCCTCATTATTGTTTTACGATACTGACTCAAATATTGTCCCGAAAGAAAAACCGACACTTCTGATAGTAGAAGACAACGATGATTTACGGTTTTATATCAAGGATAACCTGCAGAATCAATATAATGTTTATGAAGCTGCAAACGGGGAAGAAGCTCTTGCAATAATTCTGAAAATATTTCCCGATCTTATTATCAGTGATATAATGATGCCCGGAATGAATGGGTTAGAATTATGCCGGAGGGTAAAAGCTGATAAAAATATTTGTCATATTCCATTCATACTTCTGACTGCACTATCAACAGAAGAAGAACAATTTGAATGCCTTGAAACAGGTGCTGATGATTGTATTACCAAACCGTTTAATTTTCAGATACTGGAAGCTAAGATCAGTAACCTTATCAATATAAGGAAAAATTTAAGACAGGTTTTCAGAAACAACCTGAAAATTGAACCACATGATATTACCATAATCTCCCTTGATGAACAGTTTATTAGTAAAGCTCTTGATTTAATTGAAAAAAACATATCAAAAGCAGACTTTACTGTTGAAGAGTTAAGCCGTGATTTAGGGATAAGCAGAACACTTCTGTATAAAAAAATACTTGCAATTACCGGTAAGCCTCCACTTGAATTTATGCGTTCGCTTCGCCTGAAGCGTGCAGCACAACTTTTGCAGAAAAGTCAGCTCCATGTATCGGAGATTGCTTATAGGGTAGGGTTCAATGATCCTAAATACTTCAGGAAACACTTTAAAAATGAGTTTGGCGTACTTCCATCAAGGTATTCTGAGAAGTTTAAGTTTAAACAGCAATAAAACTCAATTGACCCCTAAAACTTAAACATTTCATACTGTTTCTGAACAAAAGATATTTTTAATTTTGAAGGAATCTAAACCTGACGTATAGTTTATTGCTTTGCGCCAAATCTTAAATATAGTGGTATGTAGTAATTTTTATCCTAAAACCCAAAACTATGCTTAAACGAAGTGTTTTATTTATCTTGTTGCTATTGGCTAACCTGAGCCTGATGGCCCAGAACACAATTACTGGTGTCGTCACCGACCAGGGTGGCCAGCCAATGTCTGGCGTAACAGTCGTTGTGAAGGGTACTTCTGCAGGAACTCTGACAAGTATCGATGGGAAGTTCACTCTGCCTGTTCCGGCCGGAAGTACAACACTGCAATTTTCCTTCATCGGTTTTACAACCCAGGAGGTGGCAATTAATGGCAAATCAGTCATTAATGTTTCTCTTGCGGAAGCTATTACCGGACTTGACGAAATTGTGGTGGTTGGTTATGGATCCCTGAAAAAGAAACTTGTTACCGGTGCAACAGTTCAGGTTAAAGGGGATGCCATTCAAAAGCTGAGCACAATTTCACCTATGACAGCTTTACAGGGACAGACCCCCGGTCTTTCAATTATTAAAAACACCGGAGAACCCGGTGCAGGATTCAAAGTAAACATCCGCGGTATGGGAACAATTGGTAACTCACAGCCTTTGTATGTTATTGACGGAGTCCCTGGCGGAAATATCGACTATCTGTCAGCTTCTGATATTGAGTCGATCGATGTTCTCAAAGATGCCGCATCATCTGCAATTTATGGTTCACGTGGTGCTAACGGCGTTATACTTGTAACAACCAAGAAAGGTGTTAAACCACTGGTTGGAGCTAAAGCAAATATTACTTATGACGCTTCTTACGGATGGCAGAATATGTACAAAAAACTGCCTTTAATGAATGCTTTGGAATATTCAAATATTCTTGATGAAGCAAGAGTTAACAGCGGACTGCCTCTTCTTGATTTTGCAGGTCTGGTGCCCGATTGGGATAAGATTAAGAGTGGTGCATGGAAAGGAACCGACTGGCTTGATGAGCTCACCGTAAAAAATGCACCTGTCACAAACAATGCTATCAACATTTTCGGAGGATCTGATCTGAGTACCTATTCCATGGGTGTGTCTCATTCAAATCAGACAGGTATTATCGGAAATCCTGTCGAATCCCAATATGAGCGCTTTACATTCCGTCTGAACTCCGACTTTACTATAATTAAAGATAAAACCAATACCTGGAATATTCTGAAGATTGGAGAGACTTTAAGATACATGTTCTCAGACAGAAACGGAATCGGAACCGGTAACCAGTACTGGAACGATGTTTTCAGCACAATTGTTACCAGCCCCTTCCTGCCAATGTCGGCAATAGATAATACAGACCTGGCATACCCTTACCATTATGCAATTCCAATGAACCCACAGGAAGCCAACCCTATTGCTTCAATGGTTTATAACCGCGGGCAGAATGTCAGTAAGAACCATAATTTAAACGGAAGTATTTACCTTGAACTGCAACCCGTCAGAAATCTGGTGTACAGAAGTTCTTTCGGGTACAATATGTCTGCTAATTCATACAGAAGCTACTCTCCGACTTATAATCTGAGTTCAAGCTCATTCAGGACCAGTAATAGTGTCGGCCATAGTATGAGTGCAGGGTTCAGCTGGACATTTGAGAACACCTTGTCATATAATTTCAAGCTTGGCAGTGACCATTCTTTTACAGCCCTTGCCGGTACTTCGGCAGAAAAATGGGGTCTTGGTGAGTCAATTAACGGATCAAATCAAAATTCATTATTCCCCGATTTTACACATGCCTACCTTGATAATACTCCAATAATATATGCTGATGGTAAAACAAGCCTTGGCAGCAGCCCGTGGGGCAAAGGAGGAATACTTTCCTATTTTGGACGTCTTTCCTATTCATTCAGGGAAAAATATATGGCTACCGCAATTCTGCGTGCTGACGGCTCTTCAAATTTTGCAAAAGGAAAGAGATGGGGTTATTTTCCTTCATTTTCAGCAGGATGGGTTATCTCGGAAGAACCTTTCCTCCAGAATCTGAAAGGTAAACTCGACTTTCTGAAATTGCGTGCAAGTTGGGGACAGAACGGAAACCAGGCAATAAGTCCTTTCCAGTATCTTGCAACCATTTCATTTGATAATGTCAATTATTTCTTCGGTGGCGACAAAGCAAATGTTCTGACAGGTGGTTACCCGAATATTCTTCCAAACCCCGATGTTACCTGGGAAACATCTGATCAGCTGAACATCGGCTTTGATGCCCGTTTTCTGAAAAGCAAGTTAGCCACAGAATTCGACTGGTACAGTAAAACAACTTTTGACTGGCTGGTAAATCCTTCAATGCTTGCATCCTATGGAACAGGAGCTCCTTATGTTAACGGAGGCGATGTCTCTAATAGAGGTATTGAACTGGCACTTACATGGAATGATAACATTGGTCAGATTACTTATTCAGCTAATGTTAACGCTTCTTATAACAAAAATGAGGTAACCCGTATTAACAATAATGAGAAGATTTTTCACGGACCGGGTAATGTTCTCGGACAGGGGACAGAAGAGGTTTACCGTGCACAGGTAGGATTCCCAATCGGTTATTTCTGGGGATATAAAACAAACGGCGTATTCCAGAGCGAAACAGAAGTAGCTGCTTATAAGAATCCGGCAGGCATAGTAATTATGCCAACCGCAGTTGCTGGCGACCTGATATTTGATGATACCAACGACGACGGTCAGATCGATTATAACGATAAAGTGATGATCGGCGATCCTAACCCTGATGTGATTCTTGGTTTAAATCTTTCGGTTGCTTATAAAGGATTCGACCTCTCAATGATGTCAACCGGCGCCTTCGGACAGCAGATAGCACGCAGCTTCCGCAGATGGGCAGATAGTCCGCTAAATAACTATACAACAGATATCTTCAACCGTTGGCACGGTGAAGGATCATCAAATAAGTACCCCCGCCTGACTTATGGTTCTCATATTAACTGGCAGTATAACTCTGACATATTTATTGAAGATGCAGGTTATCTGAGGTTAAGTAATATTACCGTAGGTTATGATCTTAAAAAGATTGTAAGAGCTATCCCGCTTACACAGGCCAGATTCTTTATGACCTTTCAGAACCTTTATACCTTCACAAAGTATTCTGGCATGGACCCTGAAATCGGAACCAGTACTACCGGTGATGGCTGGGCAAAAGGTATTGATATAGGAACCTATCCGGCTCCGCGAACCTTTATGTTAGGTGCAAGTTTAAAATTCTAAAATTATGAAGAATATGAAAAAGATATTTTTATTAATCCTTGTAGGTGCTGTGTTTGCCGGATGCTCTGAAAGTTTCCTCGATACTGCTCCGCTTACACAGAAAACAAACACTGACTTTTATAAGACACCTGCCGATATGGAACAGGCACTTACCGCTGCGTATGTGACTTTAGTTTCCGTACCCGAAGGCTCGATACTGAATGCATATCCGTTTACTATTTCGGATCTGATGTCTGATGATCGTTTCGGTGGTGGCGGTGATAATGACCTTACACCAAGGGCCATCTGCGATTTTAAAATCGATGGTTCCGATATGTATGCCGGTGCCTGGGTACGTTATTATCGTGGTATTTTCCGCTGCAATATGTTGCTTGAGAACATCGATAAACCTGTCTGGGAAAGCGATGCTCAAAAAGGAAGGATTGAAGGTCAGGCATACTTCCTCAGAGCATTGTTCTATTTTGATATGGCCCGTATGTTCGGTGAAGTGCCGCTCGTTCTGGAAACAAAACCGCAGAACCTGCCAAAAGCACCTGCAGCTGAAATATATGCACAGATTACAACTGATTTAAAATCAGCTATTGAGGCCTTCCCGAATGTGCCTTATGGTCCTGCATTATATACCGAGATGGGTCGTGCAAACAGATGGGTCGCAGAAGCCCTGATGGCACGTGTATTCCTCTTCTATACAGGATACTATGAAGTAGCCGATCTTCCACTTGTAGGAGGAGGCAAAGTAAGCAAAACTGAAGTTATTACCTGGCTGGAGGAATGTAGAGACCAAAGCGGATACCGCCTGATGCCTGAATTCAGGAATCTCTGGCCATATGCCGTTGCTAATGCTGCCCATTCAGGGAAACCATACAAATATACGGTTGATAATAGTTTAAGCTGGTATGGTGAAGAAGGAGCTAACAATGAATCAATGTTTGCTATTAAATTTTCAACCTTTGCCGACTGGGGTACCAGCATCTATTACAGTAACCAGATGAACCTTTTCTTTGGATGGAGAGCCTATTCTTATAAAGGCGCCATGGGAGAAGGCTGGGGTATGGGAACTGTTAATAAAAGCCTGTGGGACGCATGGCCCGATGCTGATATACGCAAAAGAGGCTCCATTTGCAAAGTTGACGATGCTGCCGAGGGTATTGACGCAAGTTACGGACTCGGAGTTGATCTCCATGATAAACAGATGGATGAAACCGGATACTGGCAGAAAAAATACAGACCAGTAAACCTCTGGGCAGATGATGCTGCTGGTGTAAAAGAATGGCATAACTACAGCGTTGATTTTTATGGTGCTACCAAGAACATGCAGCTCGACAATATGCAGGACATAGTTCTGATTCGCTTTGCCGATGTGCTGTTAATGCATTCAGAATTAACCCAAACTGCTAATGGTATAAATCAGGTTAGAGCCAGGGTTGGTTTAGCTCCTATTGCCTATACGCTCGCCGCCCTCAAAGCAGAACGGCGTTATGAACTGGCATTCGAAGGAGTGCGCTATTACGATCTGCTTCGCTGGGCAGGGAAAAGCAATCTTGCTTCAGTAGAAACTATCCTGGAAAGCCAGAATGGAGTGGCGACCATAAATAATGGCGTGGTTGGAACGAAGAAAGGTGTCGATTTCCGGCCAATAACCGGAGGATTTCTTCAGATTCCCAACAGGGAAGTCCAGCTCTCCGAAGGAAAATTGGTCCAGAATCCAGGATGGGAAACCGGTACCGCACCTGTATATACATTTACATCACGTTAGTAATATTTAAGGAGAAATAATATGAAAAAGAGAATATTGTATCTTGTTGGAGGAATAGTTTTTCTGATTGGTGCATGTGTTCCAATAGAAGACAGGCAAGAGGCGGGACCCATTGTTTCTGCATCTGATTTCAATTATACTATTACAAATGACGCTACCAAAGATTACATACTCTATCTTGAAAATAAAACACCCGGAGTTATGTTTTCATGGGATTATGCGTGGGGTGTAACCCGCAAACAGCATGATACTGTAAGAATGCTGGTTCCGGGGACATATAAGATCAAAATCACGGCAACAACGGCCGGCGGTCTTGTAAATGATGAAAAAACAATTACTGTTACAAAATCAGACCCCAGTGCTTTTCAGGCGCCTGAATGGACTTATCTGACCAATCTGGCAACCGGTAAAACATGGATTTGGAACGATACCAAACCGGCACCATGGGGCAATGGCGGATTTAAAGGCTGCGATGCACCCTGCTGGTGGGCAGTTAGCAAGACCGACCTGAACGGACGCGGTGTCGGATCTGATGAGATGAAGTTTGACCTTAACGGCGGTCGCAACCTTACACTTACTGCTGCTTCAGTTCCTTCCGCAGGTGTTATAAAAGGTACATTTGACCTTCAGATGGGTGTGATTCTTAAACCAGGGTGGGATATCGGCAAACTGACTACAACTAATACCACTGTAATCAACGGTATTCTTGTTAACGTTGGTAATGCCAGGATTGAGTCATTCTATGTTTTGAAACTCACAAACACTGAACTGGTATTGTGTGCACCTGAACCCGGACAGGGAGACTGGGGTACCGCCTGGTTCTGGATGTTTAAACCAAAAAGTAAATAACTGATTAAAAAAGCCATCTCCGGATGGCTTTTTTTTCTTATTGTCTCTTTTTCTGATCTGATAGTTTTGAAGTTCAGATCAGTTGAGATAGATTTACAGAAAAATTAGCCCGATGAAAAGGATTTTTATCGCTTATTTTGCCCTGCTTATAACAACCTCATGCAACCACAAAGAAACTTTTACTATTGAAGGGAAAGTGCCTGATGAGACGTTATGGGGATCGAAAATATATCTTGTTGCACTCGACGGCCCGGTCACAAAAAATGTGGATTCGACAGTTATCGTTGATGGCAGCTTCCGATTCGAAACTGTAGCTGATTCATTATGCGTTAAAATAATAAGGGTTCCGGTGAGATATCCCGATATTATAGAGGACCTTGTTGTTGTTACTGAATCAGGAATTTTAAATGTTGTTTTGTCAGCCAGCAGCCATGGTGATGGAACACACCTGAATAATATTCTTCAGGAATGGAAAGAAAGAAAACATGCTTATGATTCTGTTCAGTGGGAGTTATACTCAGGAAAAACCAGGGAAGGCATAACTCAGGAGGTTACTGACAGTCTTATGAGTTATTCAATAAAACTGAATAATATTTTTATGTCCGACGTCGTCCGTCTTCAAAACGAAAATATGCATAATGGCATCGGGTTATTCCTGTTTAAACTCTATTTCAATGCATTACCTGCCGGCGAAAAAGACAGAATCCTTGAAATAACCGGAAATACTTACCTTGATAAAGATGCTGAGTTGAAAAAAATGATCGGGTCAGACCATAATGGTAAAAAATGATAAGGTTAACCAGAGAATTTAAACTTGAAAAACTTCTCCTGTTGCTTTTCGGTTCAGGATCCCTGGTTTTTTTAGGGTTCTTCTATACCCATCATCTGTATCAGAAGGAACAGCTTCAACTGTTCGAAGTTACTTTCAGATACTTTTTTCAGATGATCTCGCACCAGGGGGGCCTGTCAGTTTATGTCGGTGAATTCTTTATTCAGTTTTTTCATTTTCCTTTTGCGGGAGCCATAATTATAACCATTCTGGTTCTGTTACTTCAAAGAATAACAGCAAGAATGCTTTTTAAAATCACCGGGAAATCCCCTTTGATCCTTTTCTCTTTTCTCCCAGCTATCGGATACTGGATACTGCTGCTGAATGATTTTTATAGTTTGTCGGGACTGGCAGGATTACTGATATCTGTAACGGCATCCTGCATTTATTTAAACTTAAAAGAATCCGGATCAAGGACCATCTCAGCGATGTTCCTTATGCCTGCAGTTTATTGGTTAACCGGAGGAGCTTACCTTGTATTCGCTCTGATTATTATTGTAACGGAAATTTTATTTAGATTCAAAAGAGAAGAAAAACAGGCTCCGGTTTCGCTGCTGGTTCTTCTGGTTTATCTGTTATTGACAATCTTCATTCCTTTAATTGCAAGGGAATTCATTATTACAGACACAATATTGCAATCATATCTTTCTGAATCTTATTATAAAATCAGGATTTTTTCCCCGTTACCACTCATAGTAATATTTATATCTTTCCCTTTATTGATTCTGTTTCAGCAATTTCTCCCGGATAACTTTTCTGTAAAGCAATTAAGAACGATCACTATAATTTCCCTTGTTCTTCTTCTTGCTTTGCCTGTATGGGGAGTCGTACATTTTAGTGATTTTAAAGCAGAAAAGGAGATGGCTTATGAAAACCTGGTTTTTAAAGAGGAATGGGGAAAGATCATTGATAGAGCTGAAAAAGAACAGCCATCCGGTCCTGTTTCAATTCTGGCAGTGAACCTTGCACTGGCAGAAACAGGACAACTTTCTTCAAAAATGTTTCAGTTCGACCAGAAGAAAAACAGTCTCTTTTTGGAATATGAAAGGAGAGGGATGACTCCCTTTATTGCAAATGAACCATTTTATTATCTGGGACTTATAAACTTTGCGCAGATGTTTGCAATGGAGACCATCGAATCCACACCTGATGCAAAATATCCTGTCAGAGCTTTCAGACGTGTTGCTGAAACATTCATTATAAACGGCCAGTACGCCAATGCCCTGAAATACCTTACCCCGGTCAGCCACACATTATTTTACAGGCGATGGGCAAAGGAGTGCATGTCATATTTATATAATGAAGAAAAGATCAATACGCATCCTGTCTGGGGTTCCAAAAGAAAACTGGCATCGAGGTATAATTTTTATTATAATAGCAAGCAGATTGACATTGCACTGCGCTATCTTCTGATTTCCAACCCTAAGAACCGGGTGGCATTTGAATATTTAATGGCATATTATCTGCTGCAAAAAAATTTTGATGGATTTCTTGGGAATATTCATCTGGCTGATGAGATGAATTATAACGGACTGCCTGTTGTCTGGCAGCAGGCTTCAGCCTATATCCAGACGCGATTGACACAGATGCCACCTCAATTAGAGAAGTTTTCTGTAAGCGATGATGTTGTAAACAGCATAAAATCGTATGCTCAATTATTCTCTGCCGACGTGCAGGATACAGTGAAAATCAGGAAAGAATTTGGTAAAACCTACTGGTATTACCTTCATTTTAAATAGTCCGATGAAAATAATCCGGTTTTATATATTAATTATAACTGTGCTGGCAATTGCTTGTCAACATAATAATATCAAGATTTCAGAAGAGATAGATCGTACCCCGGAAATTTTCCCTGATTATAAAAATATTACTATACCTTATAATATTGCACCACTCAATTTTGTAGTAAAAGAGGAGAGCGACAGGATCTTTGTCTCAGTGAAAGGGAGGGGACAAAAAATTGATCTGGAGTTTAAAGGAGACGAGGTAATCTTCCCTGGAAAAAAATGGGCCCAAATGCTAAAAGACAATTCAGGTGATAGTATTGAAATCTCTATAATGGTGTCTAAGGAGAGGAATTGGAAGAATTACAGGTCGTTTAAAATTCTTGTTGCTAAAGAGCCAATTGATGGATATCTCGTTTACAGGCTTATAATGCCGGGATTTCAGAACTGGAACCAGATGGGTATTTACCAGCGTTCTTTAAGCAGCTTTAAGGTTGAAACCATTCTCGACAGCCGTGTGTTGCCGGGGACATGCATGAATTGTCATTCGTTTGCAATGAATGATCCTGAGAATATGGTACTTCATCTGCGAGAAAGCTACGGAGGGACAATACTTTACCGGAACAATCATCTGGGGAAGCTTAATACCAAATCTGAAAAGATGTTTGCCAACGCTGCATTTCCGTACTGGCATCCGTCAAAAAAATATATTGCATTCTCAGTTAATAAAGTCAACCAGATTTTTCATGCTGCTGGTACGAACAGGGCAACAGCTGTTGATTTAAAATCTGATGTTTTTGTGTATGACATCGAAAGGAATGAGATGCTGACTTCGCCGGTATTGTCTGCCGAAGAAAACTTCGAAACATTTCCATGTTTCTCACCCAATGGACAGACACTCTATTATTGTAGTGCCAGGGCTGTCAAAATGCCAGAGAAATTTGATAAAATAAAATACAGTCTTTGTTCAGTTTCTTTTGATCCGGTATCAGGTAAATTTGGTGATAAAGCCGATACATTAATTTCGGGTCCGGTAATTAATAAAAGCATCTCAATACCAAGAGTATCTCCTGATAACAGGTTTCTGATGTTCGACATGGTTGATTATGGTAGTTTTCCCAGTTATAACCCGGAGTCGGATCTTTATTTATTAAATCTTGAAACCGGTAAATATGAGCCATTGGAGACACTTAACAGCAATAATGTTGAGAGTTACCATTCATGGTCATCAAACGGACGCTGGGTTGTATTCAGCAGCCGCAGGGGAGATGGCTTGTATATGAAAGCCTACATAGCCTATATTGATGAAAAAGGCATTTCACGAAAACCATTCCTCCTGCCCCAGAAAGATCCGGCATTCTATGATACCTTTCTTTTTTCGTTCAATGTGCCCGAGTTTGTGAAAACCAAAGTATTAATAAATCCATATCAGATTGAGAAAGTTGTAAAAAAGACACCTGCTGTCCAGGTTATGAGTGACAACGGGCATTAAGATTTATCAGGTATCAAAATGAATAACAAGGGAAGAAATAATATTAGTGGAATAGTTTTTATAATTGTGCTTTTCCTGGGCTGTCTGATCTTCTTTGGGATTTTCTATAATTACCATCTTTTTTTTACCGGACAGTTGCAAATCTTTCTTTTAACATCTGACCATTTCTTAACCTACCTTTCTAAACCGGCTTTTCTCTCCTCTTATCTTGGTGATTTTTTCACTCAGTTCTACTATCTTATTGGCGGTGGTGCAGTTGTAATCACAATTACTTTGGGGATATTATGGTTATCCGTCGGACTGTTGTTGAAGAAGATCAGCAAGCAGAATTCTCTCATTTTATTACCTGTACTGCCGGTAGTTTTCAGCTGGGTAGCTCTGTGCAATCCTGAATTTCCTGTCTCAAATATCATATCATTGATCATAAGTGTTGTTTCTACACTTATATATATTTCAATACGATCCGACAGAACCAGATTTTTATCAGGAATTATAATGTTGCCTTTACTATATATTGCTGCCGGGAGTAATTTCTACCTTCTTACTGTGATTGCAGTTTATTATGAAATTTTTCGTACTGATAAACCTGGCAGGTTTTTTTCCGCATTGATTCTGTTCGCCGTTACTGTATTTATTCCTTTTGGTTTAAAAAATAACTATCTGATCACAACCGGACAGGCTTTTACATATCTGTCGGAGATGACCATGAATCCGAGGCTTAAATATTTTCTGCCTATGATTTCATTGATAATCACCGTTATATTTGCAGGGTTACCATTTGAAAAATTAAGGCTGGATATTAATTCATCGTTGTCTTTTTTAATACAGTCTATTGTCGTTGTTGCTTTGCTGGTTCCTGGCATTTGGCTGAATTCTGATTTCACACTGGAGAAAATTTTAAGACTGGATTACGAAGCATCGTACAACAGGTGGAGTAAAGTCTACGACTTATCGCAAAAGTATAAAATGCGCAATAACCTTTCGGCTTATTATACAAACATGGCGTTGTCCAAACTTGGTTTAATGCCCGACAGGCTTATGGAGCATTATCAGCCTGCAGCTACCGGGTTGTTCATTCCTGTTAATGCGGATGAGAATTACCTGACAATAACTTTCAGCAATGAGGTTTACTGGCAGTTGGGGGATGTAAATGCATCCCAACATTCAGCTCTGCTGGGAATTATCTTTTCTCCGCGTGCACAAAATGTCAGGCTTATGAAACGCCTGGTAGAAATAAATATAGTAAACGGAGAGTACGCTGTTGCAGAGAAATTTATTACCATCCTCGAAAAAACCATGTTTCATCGGAAATGGGCATCAGACAGAAGAAAATTCCTTTATAATGAAGAAGAATGCTCCGGCTCAAACTGGATTATGGCGAAAAGAGCCATCATCCCTTCAAAAGATATTTTGAAGGAAGGGAATGAATACATAAAGACACTGAGAATGCTGGCAGATAATCACTCTGAAAATAAAATGGCAGTCGATTATCTTCTTTGTTACCATCTGCTTACTAAGGATATTCCTTCATTCGTAAAAGATTTTGAGAAATATTATTCATCAGACAGAAACATTCTTCTGCCGAAAGTTTATCAGGAAGGTTTGTTGATCAGGATAGCATCGGAAGAGGACAGTTTTAAAGCATTTAATAAATTCAGGTTCAGTCCGGATATTGTTAAAAATATAACAGAGTATACAAAGATTTATGAGGAAAATAATGGGAAGGGAGTTTTTCTTCAGAAGAAGTTTGATAAGACATATTGGTTTTATTATCATTTTGCTACATTAACTTCAGAATAAATTGTGTTATGAAACAATTACCAGAAAATCAAATCCGCTCCAGTGGTGAGAGGTTCGGAATTGCTTTTTTTTTGTTTTTCTTTATTTTATTTACTGGTTGCCGTCAGAACCCTGAAGGGATAATTCAGTCAGAAAATTATCCTTCCATATATCCTGATTATATCAATGTCACAATTCCTTTTAATGTTGCACCACTGAACTTTAAAATGAAAGATAAATGTCAGCGGATTGAAGTCTCCTTATCAGGGAAAAACGACATTATTAAATTGCAATCAGCATATAAGATCAGTATTCCCCGGCACAGGTGGAAAAGACTTCTTGAGGCACAGAAAAATGATTCAGTGGTGGTAAATATCTCAGCTCTTATAGATGGGAAATGGTATCAATATAAAACATTTTCCTTTTATGTTTCTGCTGATATGATCGACCCTTATCTATCTTACAGGCTTATAGAACCGGGTTATGAAGTATGGCATAAGCTTCAGATCTGCCAACGGAATATTGAGAGTTTTGAAGAAACGGTAATTGTTGACAATAACCTCATTGATGGAGGTTGTATCAATTGCCATACTTACTCAAAACAGGATCCTTCATTATCCTTTTTTCATCTCCGTCATAAAAATGGTGGTACTATCATTCAAAAAAATGGACAAATCAGAAAGCTTAATTTGGTTACTGATAGCACCATTTCAGCCGGGGTATATGGTAACTGGCATCCCGGTGGCAGATTTATTGTCTTTTCAACTAATGTAATAATCCCTGAATTTCATTCTATTCATAACAAACGGCTTGAAGTATATGATACCATTTCAGATGTGGTTTTGCTTGATATTGAAAAAAATGAGATATTCACAACAGGTTTGTTATCAGGAAAATCATCATTTGAAACATTCCCCGTTTTTTCAGCCGACGGTCGTAAGCTCTTCTTCTGCTCAGCCAAAGCCCTAAAGATGCCTAAAAATTATCAGTCCGTCAGGTACAGCTTATGCAGTATAGCTTTTGATCCGGAGACCAGATCTTTTGGTTCACAGGTCGACACTCTGATTTCAAGTTTCAGGACAGGAAAAACAGTAAGTCAGCCAAAAACCTCTCCGGATGGTAAATACATTCTTTTTACCTCTTTCGATTACGGGAATTTTCCGGTCTGGCATAAGGAGGCTGACCTGCACCTGATGAACTTATCGACTAATTCTGTCGATACTCTGGAACTAGTGAATTCAGACAATTCGGATTCTTATCATAGCTGGTCATCAGACAGCCACTGGTTTGTATTTGCCAGTAAACGTGATGACGGGATGTACGGGAAACCCTATTTTACACATATTGATGAAAATGGTAAATGCAGCAAACCATTTCTGTTACCACAGAAAAATGCCGACTTCTATGACTTTTTCCTTAAATCGTACAATATCCCGGAACTAGCTAATGGTCCTGTAC
>JBAWXY010000011.1:0-30689 GCA_037143835.1 Bacteroidota bacterium | reverse complement strand
TCCGGGATCTTCTTTAACGTAAGAGAAGTCCCCGGGCAACCCGTATACTATGCAGCACCAGAGATACAGGTTCTCGACAATGTTGATGCAACCGACAATAAACTGGCAAGTCATCTTGCGGGATCATTGTATGATATGATAGCTGCTGATCCTAAAACTGTTCATCCTTCCGGAGAATGGAATACAATTGTAATTC
Source organism: Bacteroidota bacterium (assembly GCA_037143835.1). Taxonomy (GTDB): domain Bacteria; phylum Bacteroidota; class Bacteroidia; order Bacteroidales; family VadinHA17; genus LD21. Next base: position 30,493 of record JBAWXY010000011.1, on the reverse strand, counting down.
GTGTAAAAAATGGTAAAGTTACTCATACTCAGAACGGTGTAAAGGTTCTGGAGTATGAATTGTGGACTCCTGCATGGGATGCACTTGTTGCCAACAGTAAATTCAAGACCTTCCCCGGGTTTACCGAAGGTATTGCTAAAGAGGGTTTTATCGGTCTCCAGGATCACGGATATCCTGTCTGGTTCAGGAATATTAAAATCCGCGAGTTGTAACCGCTGAGCGTTCAGCGTTGAGGGTTGGGGAGAAAAGGATATTTTTAATATTTTTACACTTTATTGGGTTGTTAGCTCAGTTGGTTTAGAGCATTACCTTGACAGGGTAGGGGTCACTGGTTCGATTCCAGTACAACCCACAGCGCCCGACGTAGCATCAGCGAAGGTGGGCTTTTTTGTTATGAAAAGTCGAATCCCGAAATATATGCCGGGGCATCGTAAAAGCATTCCTTTTCCTTTTCCGTCAGATTGATGAACCTAGTATAAACCAGCCCGGGTTTAGCATTCAACATCCTGTTCAATGCTCCCATTTTTACACCTGTTCTGATTTTATCATAAAGCTGGCTCCTGTCATCGAGCCATGTCAGTCCGGTATGAAACCCCTCGGCAGCACATGCCGATTCGAAAAGATTTGCCAGTACCCTTTCCCTTCCCTGCTTGCAATAAATTGCATCGAAAACAAGGTGTCTGAATTCTCCGGGACGGAACAGTCTGCGGAAATATGGCGCTTTAGGGAGAACTCTCATCATTACCCAGCCCCATATTCCGGGGACATCATATACTTTGTAGACCGATGGTATTGCACTAACGCCGGCTATAATCTCGTTCCCTTCTTTTAATACGTAATACTTGTCGCCAAAAAAAGAATATTCCGTGCTGAAAAACGAGTAATCCCTGTAATAATCCAGGAGAAGGGATTCCATTTTCCCTTTTTCTTCATCTCTGAGTTTAACAAAACGCCTATCGGGTTTTGGAGAAAACCGGCTGAATGCAACAGTAAGGAAAGATCTGATATACTCATATCCTGCCTGATGTACCAGGTTCTTTGACCTTTCGTTCTTGCTCTCAACAAAGGCATACATTATATGTTTATCTCCTTCAAAGACATCTTTGAGATCAAGCAGATGCGGTTTGCTGAAAATTTCGAGTGTTTTTTGTTTGAAACTGTCGTCCTTCTCTGGTTTTATCATCGCCTCCCTTCGTTTTCTCCAGCTCAGAACTGATTGATATGTTGACTGAAACGCAAGGTACCGGAGATATGAAGTCGGGTAACGCAGATTTCCCTGTCCGGAGATGCGGAAACAAGAGCCAACCGTTCCGGTTATCTGATTTTTCCTGTAAAGAGAGACAAATCTTATCTTATCTTTATATGCGGCAATCCGGGGTGCAATATTCTGCAACGAAAATCTTAATCCACCTTCTGATCCCTGTACCGCATGATTAAGGATGTCTAATATTCCTTCATTTGCATTGTCAGAAACTCTTACTTCAAGTCCCTTGTAATTAAAAACGCTCCGTTCGAACATCTGTTTGTACTAACTGGTTAATTTGTTTTGTTGTCAAGGCTTCCGAATACTCTCTGAAGGATTGGAGATACCCTTGCAGAGACCTCTTTTCTGATCTTCAGTTCCTCAATCTCAACCTTCATAAACATGCCATTAAGTGCTTTATTAGTAAGGTAATCATCGAGGTCGGTGTTAACGGGTTTCAGGCTTGCAAGTCTGCCTGCAAGAGAATTGGCAAGAGTGTTCCATTTGCCTATAAGTGCAACCCATGAGTCTTTGGTAGAAACGTTCCCTACAATCTTCTTTTCCGTTGAAGCCTGAATTTTGGGTATATACAATGCATACAGTTCATTGTATGTTGTCGCGCGTAGGTACCTTGTTGCAGCGTTATCGGCCCCGTTAAGAATATTGAAAGCATCTTTTATTGTCATCTGTTTCACACTGTTAACAAAGATTGGAGCAACATCTTTTGCTGCATCTTCGGCCGCCCTGTTGATCCTCAGTATTACATCCTGGACCAGCCTATCTCCACCGGGGATCCTGGAAATGTTATCTATTATTACTTTTGCCTCATCAGGAAGAAGGATTTTAATTGCTTCATCACCATAATAACCATTTTCTGCGGCAAGTCTTTGAGCAGAATTTTTTGCTCCTGTCATAAGAGCCTCTTTTAACCCGTTTATAACTTCTTCTTCGGTAAGAGGAACCTGACTTACAGACTGAAGCACACTAAGGATTTCTGCACATCCCGTCAAAATAAATATTGCTGCAATAAATGCTATGGCTCTGGCTTTCATAATATGCGGTTTTACAAATATACCGCAAGATATAAAATAAGTCGTTTGGCTCAAAGGTATAACGACGCAAAGATATAGTCAGGAGATTATCGGTAAGAGAGCGGTGGAAATCAGAAGATCCTCGGGATTGGTTATCTTAATATTCTCGCGGTTGCCTTCGATGAGGTTTATCTTTTCCCCCGTCTTTTCAAGAACTGTTGCATCGTCTGTGAATTCGGGTTTATATTCCTGTAAATAGGCTTTTTTTATAAGTCCGGCATTAAATACCTGTGGCGTTTGTATCTGTTTTACATTTAGCCTGTTAACAGGAAGACTTCCCTGATCGGTTAATATTCTCAGAGACTCAGTCGGAGAAATTGAAGGTATTGCATTCCCAAGTTTTTCAGCTGTGTCGAAACATCTTTTGATTGTATCAATACTCACAAATGGCCTGACTCCATCATGAATGGCTACCAGGCCGGGGACATTAACAAACTTCAGTCCGTTCCTTACTGAAAAAAACCTGTGGGAACCACCTTTTACAAGTGTTTGGGGAACAGTGAAAGAGTATTTTTTTTGAAGTTCAATCCAATGTCTGAGTTGGTTTTCAGGAAGAACTGTTATTATTTCTATTGCATCATTGAATGATTTGAATCTTTCAATTGTATGCATCAGCACAGGCCTCCCGGCAAGTTCAAGAAACTGCTTGGGAATTTCTGCCCCCATTCGTTTTCCGCTTCCTCCTGCTACAATTACTGCGTACAGTTCCATAAAACAGATCCTATTCTTTTGTGTACAAGAATCTTTTAATGCTTCTCTTGGGTGTTTTTACAAATTCTTCAGGGTGTACCCTGAATTTGCTGACAGCCATGAAATCCGGTAACCTTTCATTGACATCTTTCCTGGTTTCGTCCAGGATAGTGATAAGTTGTTCCTCAGAAATATTATCTCTCTTCATCATATCATAATCGGGGAAAATTAATCCGATCAGCTTATTGTCTTCAGAAACGACTAACGATTCTGTTATATAATCTTTATTGTTTATCACAGATTCAATTTCCTCAGGATAAATATTTTTCCCCGATGGGCCGAGTATCATGCTTTTACTTCTTCCCTTGATAAATATATTACCTTCCTTGTCAATCACACCAAGGTCGCCTGTATGCATCCACCCTTTATCGTCTATCATCTCCCTGGTTGCTTTTTCATTTTTATAATACCCGGCCATCACATTTTCACCTCTCAGAATGATCTCTCCAACAATGTTTACCGGATCCGGAGAATCAATAGTGACTTCGAGTGTGTCGACTGCCCTTCCCGATGCGCCAGGTTTAGTTGTATCCCACGAAGCATAACTGATAAGCGGCCCACATTCGGTCATTCCGTAACCAACTGTAAATCTGAACCCGATTTTTTTAAAGAATTTTTCAGCATCAGCATTGAAAGCCGCACCACCTACTACCAACTCTTTAAAACGCCCACCGAATGTTTCTGTGAGTTTCTCCCTGATTTTTTTGAACAGGATTTTATTAATTACCGGTATGGCAAGAAGTATCTTCATATTCGGCTTATTTATAACCGGAAGCAGTTGCTTTTTATAGATTTTTTCAACTACCAGAGGAACCGATAAAATTAGTCTTGGTTTTATCTCCTTAAATGCTTGTATCAGAATCTGTGGTGACGGGGTTTTTGTGAGAATTGTTATGTGGCATCCTAATGTAAAAGGGAAAAGAAATTCAAAAGCACACCCGAAAGTGTGGGCCAGAGGAAGAAATGAGACCACCGGATCACCGGATTCGAGTGGCATGTTTTCCTGTGCATACTTTACGTTTGCCGTAAGGCTGTTATGAGGAACCATTACCCCTTTTGAAAAGCCTGTTGTCCCGGAAGTGTAGCTGATAACCGCAAGATGATCATTTGAGATGTCAGAAAACTTAATGTCTTCCTGCTTTAGGTCCGGATAAGATTTTGAATATTTCTCTTCAAGTGATGAGAAAACTTTTTTAACAGTTGAGTCCCCTGAAAATATAAGTCTAAAATCATCAAGAGAAAAAACTCCGATTATCTCCGGCATCTTAGTGAGATCAACTGTCTCATAGATTTTATCATCAACGAAAAGAAGTCTTGAATCAGAATGGTTGACAATATTGGTCAGATCTTCCGGTTTGAAATCCGGAAGAATCGGGACAGTAACGGCTCCATATGTTATTGTGGCCAGATATGTTACACACCAGTTGGCGGAGTTTTTTCCTATCAGGGCAATTTTGTCTCCCTCTTTAATTCCTGATTCTTTAAACAGGATATGAAGCTTCAGAATCTTTTCTGCGATCTTCTTGTAAGAATATCCGGTTTCTTTATAATTCGACAAAGCCTCGATATTCCAGTTTTGTCTGATACTTTGTTCAATATACCCGATTAATCGTTCCTGGATCATAATTTTGGGTTTTAAATTATTCGTCAAAGTTCCAATATGATTAACAACTACAGAATTACTTTGTTGACCACACAAGTGAACTGGCTCCCAGGACTGCTGCATTCTGAGTACTTAACTCCGACTGGAGAAGTTTGACTTTCCCTTTGTAAATACTGAGAAGGTTTTCCTCCATATATTCTTTAGCCGGCTCAAAAATCAGATCCTTGGCAAGGGCAAGTCCGCCAAAAAGAAAAATTGCTTCAGGATTTGTATGTGCCACTACATCAGCCAGCTTAAAACCGAGCATCCTTCCTGTGTGTGTAAAAGCTCTCTTTGCAATATAATCACCTCGTTTTGCAGCATCGTGTATTATTTCGGCATCAAGTTCTTCAAAACTATATTTCCTCAACTCACTGGGCTGATTGCTATCGGCCATTATTTTCAGAAGCGACCTTTTAAGTCCGGTTGCTGAGACATACGTTTCAAGACATCCTTTCCTGCCACATCCACAATCGCGGTTATTGGGACCGGGTCTTATTGCAGTATGTCCGATTTCACCGGCAAATCCATCATGCCCATACACAAGCTTTCCGTCAATAACAAAGCCACTTCCCAGCCCGGTACCAAGTGTAATTACTACAAAGTTTTTCATCCCTTTGGCTCCTCCGTATATCATCTCTCCGACTGCTGCTGCATTAGCATCGTTTGTTACGATTACAGGAAGGCTTGTGTGCCTGTTAAAAACCTCTGCAAGAGGAACTATCCCTTTCCAGGGGAGCCCTGCAGCATGTTCTATTGTTCCTTTATTTATGTTCCCCATCGGGGCACCAATTCCAAATCCAATCACTTCGATACCATTCCCTATCTTTTTGCCCGTAACCATTATCTTTTCATACAAAGCGGCTACAAATACTTCAATTTCATCATACTGCGTGGTTTTTAACCGGTCCTCTCCAAGAATATTTCCTTCCCTGTCAACAAAACCAAAAGCTGTATTTGTCCCTCCGAGATCGATACCTACTGCTACCTCTTTTTTTGCCATATTTTAGAAATAATAACTTTTTGTATCTGTAAATATAACATTTACAAATATATTTTTTAAGTATTGACATAGATTAATAAAAACTGAAATTATTTGCTAATGTAATCAATAGAGGTACTTAAAATAACCCCGGACTTAAAGTCCGGGGTTATTATACGATCTTTAAAATCGGGCTTTAGCCCATAATATTTTATTATTCCGGTATATATTCGTTGCCGACTTTCCTTGCCCTTGTTGGTTTATCAAGATTAATCCCGAGAGAGATCCCTGTTTCAACAAGAATATTCCATCCTGCCGCAAGCTGAACATATTCAGCATATTGGCCACCATCAGGTATAATAATCGTAGGGAACATGGTTTTTTTGGATGATACAGCAATGATATTCATCCCTACTCCTTTTACAAGGCACTCATTAAATTTTTCCTGTTCGGCTGAAAATGGTTCAATCCATATTAAAACTTCACTTTTATCCATTACCTCCTCAATGCCGTGAACCGCAAATGTCCCTTCAAGGAATGCCGATTTTTTCCTTGTAATCTCGTTGGTCTTTAGTGCCAGCTCCTCGGCAACACCATTATTCCGGCCTGCAAAATATATAACATTTGCCTTTCGGATTATTTCAGTTATCCCGGCTTCAATTTTTGTTGTGAGAGCCTGTTCTGTTTTTTCTGAAAGCTCTTTCAGCCCCTCCATCTTTTCACCACGCAGCTTCCGGAGAAGAGAATCATAGAATAGTCCCTGTTCAACTACCGACTTGGTTGCTGCCACTGCGTTTTCCTTTCCGCATTTCAATATATGTGTGGCTGAGGCTATTTCTTCAAGTTTGGTCTTCGGGTTTGCTGTCAGACCAAAAACTGCACTGTGTTTCTGTTTTTTCAGAGAAGTTATGAGGCGAATAACCTCTTTTGTCTGCCCCGAATTTGAAGCAGCAAAAACAGCATAATCACTCAGATTATACTCTTCAGCCTGAGTACAGCCTTCTGTTATTACAGGAAGAGTAAAATCCTTTTTAAGAGACGAATAGATTGCTCTTTTGGCAGGAAAGATCCTGCTGCTCCCTTCTCCTGTGAGGAACAATCCTTTGCGCAACTTCGCGGTTTCAGCAAATTTAGCTGCAGTCCCGGGATCAAAAGACCTGATGATCTCCGGAGTTTCCATCATTTCCCTCACGAGGGCATACTTATTGTACTTTTCCTCTTTTAGATTCATAGCTAAGACATTTTATTAATAAGAAATTCTGAAAGATCGTTCTGAACCTGTGGCTCCTTCTGGAAGCCACCTCCAAGATGCTGCCAGTATACTTCAGCGAATTCAACACCCGCCATTTTCCCATAGTTCCGGTTTCCCTCAAGCACATATCCGAAGAAATCATTCATCTTATGCATGTGTTTCATTAACTCAATCTGCGAGATATGATAACCGAGCATCTTTTTCTTGGTTTCAATAGCTGTTTTGATATCAACAAAAAAATGAGGAGGCCCTATCTGCGATCCCAGTGGATCAGATAATGTGAGGGGAGAAGTGTGGTACAGCAGAGGTGTAATCTCAAGCGGTTTTTCTTTAACCGGAACTGTATCGAGAGAGGAGACCATTGCCGCTGTTTCGACAATATTGGCCGTGGTCCGGTGGTCGGAATGATAATCGGACGGAAGATGAGTGAATATGACGCCTGCCCTGACCTTCCTCATCAGAGATATCGCTTTTAATCTGAGCTCCTTAGTGTCGAAAAGAAATCCGTCTGTTCCTCCAAGCATATAGTATTCCGCATCCAGTACCAAAGCTGCTTTTTTTGCCTCTTCAATCCTCAGTTTTGCGGTCTCTTCCATAGTCATATTACAACCTCCGAGATCTCCTGCAGTCATGGTGGCAATAACAATCTTATAACCTTTGTCTTTCAAAAGTTTCAGTACTCCGGCGTTCCATGCTTCAGCATCATCAGGATGGGCATGAAATGACAACGCAACTTTGTTAAATTCTTTGCTCATGGCTAATTATATCAATTTCTTTTTGCAAATATTTTTTCAAGACTTACAAACTCCGGGAGTTCTCCTGCAAGGGGTTTCATATAATCAATAAATAAGGGTGAAACATGATTACCTTCAGAATTAAAAAACTCTGCCGGCATCGGTTTCGCCGAAACAGCAACCTCTTTCAACGGTACTTTTCCAAATTCAATTGTATAAGGTTTGTTTGAAATTCTTTTAATACTTACCATTATTCCCGATTCTCCTCTTTCTGCCAGTTTCACAGCTTCAACTCCGCAGCCATATGCTTCATCAAGATCGACAGGTGACGATCTCACGAAGTCGCTCATTATCAACGATTCTGTGATCTGAAACTCGCCCCTATATCCGAACTCTTCAGTTATCATCCGGTGAAGGCTGATGGCTACACTGGCGCCGCCCATTGCACCAAATTCAGTATTATTAAACTTATCTTTAGTTGTGGCAGAGCTTACCGGAGTTCCGTCAGAATATTTTAACCCTTCGCCACAGACAACAGAAACCCAACCATTGGCTTTAATACAGGTATCAACTTCCTTTAAAAATTTCTCGCGGCTAAAATGAAACTCGGGGGCATAAATCAGATGAGGAGCATCTTCTTCTCTTTTCCTGGCCAATGCTGTTGCAGCAGCCAGCCAGCCGGCATTTCTGCCAATAGTCTGATAAATAACAAACCTGTCAACTTTCTGCATATCATGGGCAAGTATCCCGGCCTGCATGACATTCAGGATATTTGACCTTGCTGCGGAAGCAAAACCGGGAGTATGGTCAGTGCCGAAAAGATCATTATCAACCGTTTTAGGAATTCCTATACCGGTAAGCTCATATTTTTCATTCCTGCAATATGTCTCAACCCGGTGAATCGTGTCCATTGTATCATTCCCTCCGATCAGGAAGAAATACCTTATATTATATTTTCTCAACACATCAAGGATAAGGGGAAGGTCTTTCTCCTGAACCTTGTGTCGAGATGATCCCAATGCAGAAGAGGGTGTGTGACGCAATCCTTCAATGATTTTCCGGGGCTGCTTACCAAGATCATACAGCCATTCCTGCATGAATCCTTCAATACCAAATTGCATCCCATAAATATTCTCAACTAAGGATGAAGATATGGTTGTTTCGATTACTCCTGCCAGACTCGAATTGATCACTGACGTTGGCCCGCCTGATTGTCCGATGAGTGCATTACCTTTGATCATATTATACAAATTTGAGTAAGCCAAAGTATTTTGGTTGATGATAATCCGGCTTTTCAGTTCCAACCGGGTTCCATGTAACGTAATGAGGAACTGTAAGCTTGTCGCCGCACTTGTAAAAATTTGCCCTGAATGTTTTTCCCTTCAGCTCTTTTACATTATGCTGGAAAAACACCTCAAAAGGAATGGCAATGGTTATCGTCCATCCAAACTCACCCACTTTCTCTTTGACCGGTTTTTCACCGGCAGATGTCAGCCTTCTTATTTTTGAAATGATTTCAGGATTGGCCCGGGTACTGTTTGCCCGGCCGGTTCCCGTGCCCAACAGGCATGTACCGATACCATTGAATTCCAGATTATAATATATCCCGTCATCTTCAGGTGAAACAAAAAATTCAACACATGAGTCTTCACAAACCATCTGGTTTGTCTTCGTTTTTTCAGCTTTGAAATAATTTTCGGTAATGTAGTATTTCAGAAAAATTTCATGATCGCTATATGCAATCGAAAATGCAACTTCCGGTTTATAATTATAACCCTTCCAGTTAATTGTATCTATCAGGAGCTTTTCATTCTGTTCATCCATCATGGCTGAAATTTCTTTCAGTCCGGGATAAGCAGATTTAAGTTCTGTTTTTTTTACCTCCGCGACTTTCATATCATAAATTAGTTTTACTTCGGAACTTAAAGAACCAAAATTACAACAAAAACTCATATGAGTGTTGGTTTTAATAAATTAATCAAGTGGTTTATTCCAATGATTATTTCTAAGGTATTTACTTAAAATACAGATTCTGGACTAAAGTCCATAAAGGACTAATTATCAATAACCCCGGGCTTAAGCCCGGGGTTATTAATCATCCAAATAACCGGGCTTTAGCCCTAAATTCTTCTTTTAAATAAATGCAGTACACTCATTCTTTTATACTCTATCATAAAACATTACTACTTCTTCAACTCATTCCATGCAAGTGCTGCAGCGCCTAAAACGGCTGCATTGCTTTCAGGAACACCGGAAGGTAATATTTTATAAGTCCCTTTAAAAATTGGCTGAACATTCTGATCGACATATTTTCTTGTCGGGATGAAAAGCATTTCTCCTGCCTGTGCCAGTCCTCCGAATAAAAAGACAGCTTCGGGACTTGAGAATCCTATCGCGTTGACTATCCCGAATGCCAGAATTTCAGCAGTATAATCCAACGCTTCAACAGCTATCGGATCCTTTTTGGCTGCTGCTTCGGCAATTTTTTTGGCAGTTAAATCCGAAGGAGGAATATCTCTTAATGAACTCTCTTCCCTCATTTCACTTAACATATAAAGGACTGTACGTACGAGACCGGAGGCAGATGCATAGGTTTCATAACAACCCTGGCGGCCACATCCGCAATCTCTTCCTCCCGGAACAACTATTGTATGCCCCAGCTCCCCGGCAAACCCGGTGTGCCCATAAACAACTTCTCCGTTAATAACGATCCCGCTGCCAAGACCTGTCCCTAGGGTCAGAATTATGAAATCCTTCATTTTTTTTGCTCCGCCGAAGATCATTTCTCCCATTGCAGCAGCATTTGCATCATTTGTAACAATAACCGGAACATCAATCTTTTTCCTGATGTATTCAGCAAGCGGAACAATGCCTTTCCAGGCCAGATTTGGAGCAAGTTCAATTGTCCCTTTATGATAATTAGCATTAGGAGCCCCTACACCGATACCGGCAAGTTTCAGATTGGACTTCCCTTCCCCCAGCTTATTTATGGCTGCTGCCAGTGCTGAAACAAAATTTTTAATCTTGGGATGATCAGTCGTCTTTAGCCTGTTTTCGGCTAAAATATTACCTGTTTTGTCAACCAACCCGAATACAGTATTGGTTCCTCCGATGTCAATACCTGCTACAACTTCCTTCATTTTCAAAACGTATTAGTTATTTATATCTATTTGATTAAATGCCAGTTATTCAGTTTTTTATTTTGTTTTCTTTTTCTCCCTCAATTTCTGATCTTTAAAATTTAATGCTTTTATATCCCATTCATTATCTATATTCCAGCCTGTTTTTATCTCCAGCTCCTGAAAATAATATGAGACCGGTTCCGGTTGCCGCCCTGACTCAAAATCACCTGTGGTCCATTTCCCGTCACCGTTCAGGTCGTATATTACCCGTACACGGTAAAAGCCGCTCTCAAGAAGCGGAAATACCACCTTTCCGTCTTTTTTCATATATGCTTCACTGATCAGTTTTTCTGTATTGTTAAGCAACTGGATTATCCGATCTCCTTCATAATTACGGATATCTAAAGTCAGCTTGCTGTATAATTCAGGATCTCTGACAATGAATTTTATCCCGGTTGAGTCAGAAAATTCATTATAAATATTGCAAAAGGATTTTGAGTCAGCAATATAAAGATATTTCTTCGCCGGTATAAGACCTGCATTTAAAAAATACCGGCAGGAATTTGTACTGTCTTTAATTAAGCTGTATGGGATTTTTTTCCTGTTTGCATCTATTATTTCGTAAAGACGGATGCGCGATGTATCGGGATCGTTGAACGGAGTTTGAGATTTTAAAACAATTTTTTGTCCTGGTTTCAAAAAGCCGGAACTGATATTTGTTTCAACTGTAAATACCGGTTTTTTGATTTTTGCTACTCTCGGTGCTCGCGGTGTCAGGAATCTCATCAGGATTGTATCTTCTTTGTAACCCTGTAACCCGAGAGTGTCGGTAAAGGGATATTTAACAATGGTGGTTATCTGCGGCTGCGAATAAAGGGTACTGTCTTTCAGCCATATTTTTAAAGTGTCTTTATTTCTGCTCCTTTCAGTAAGATATGCGTCATCGCCCGTTCCGGGTATTGAAAACTCAAATCTCAAACTGTCGGGGGGTAAAGAGAGTGTATAGATCATCAGGTATTTAAGGTCTCTGTCTGATGATGAAAGATAATAATCTTTCTTCCTGGCTGCAAAAAGTATAAGCTGATATTCCCCGGTGATAAGTACCGTATCAGGCACAGGTGCAGAAACTTTGGTTAAGCTCTTTTTTACAGTAGTGGTGTCTTTAACTATAGGAATAAAATTCTTTTCCGGGGTAATTTCAATCAGGGAATTCATGAAAGCAAATTCTTCCTCGGTAAGATTATAATTTTTGCTGTTATCAACATCCTTAAGTGCATAGAGTCTGTACTTTCCTGCGCGGACATTATCAATGCGGAAATAGCCGTTCTGATCTACTCTTGAAATATAATCAGGAAGATGCTTAATTACGGCAGTATCGGCCAGTTCTCTGTACAAAAGTGCCAGAGTCTTTTCCGGGACTTCAAGATTAAAAGAACTATAAACATTTCCCGTAACAGAAAGAGAATCAATTACCGGGCCTGTTGAAAAAACAAACTGAAAATTTTCAAGTATGTTTCCTTCATTAAGATCTTTGATTGCATCCTGGAAATAAAAAGTATATGTAGTGCTGTCTTTCAGCTCATCTTCAAACTCAGCGATAACGCTTTTCCCTTTAATGAAGACCTTTGGTTTCTTTTTCATAGGAGGCGAAACCATAAATTTTTCGTTTATATTATCGAGAACAACATATTCGTTAAATGTAATTGCGAGGCTCTTACCCATGTAGTTTTTTGCACCGTTAACCGGAATGCTTTTAATTACAACCGGGGGGAGTTTATCCCTGGGACCGCCTGAAGGGGAGCTGATTTTTGCACAGGCGCCGATCAGAATAAAGAGTGCTGCTATAAGAAAAAAACGGGAAAGTATCCTCCTGTTCATAAAATTCATCCGGTTACTTATGAATTACAAACTTACATCATTTTTTAAAGATTCATTTCGATATTGAATTAAAACCCTTTTTGTAATCGGCAGTTTTTGGTTATGATAAATAATAATATTTTCTACCTTTGGCGATAATGTAAACCGGTTAATTATGCATTTACTTATCGTTCCCTGGGATGTGAATCCTGAAATATTCCGGATTGGTGCTTTTGCAGTAAGATGGTATGGGTTATTGTTTGCCTCCTCGTTTTTGTTCGGGTATATAATAATGAACAGGATTTTCAAAAATGAGAATCTCGGAGAAGCTGTTCTCGATCGTTTAACTATTTATATGGCCATTGGAGTTATTGCAGGAGCCAGGTTTGGCCATTGCCTTTTCTATGAACCGGGTTACTATTTTCAACATCCCCTTGAGATTTTAATACCATGGCACGACGGGAAGTTTGGTTTCGAAGGTCTTGCCAGCCATGGAGCAGCAATTGGTATCCTGATTGCTATCTGGCTCTTCACCAGAAAAGAAAAGAAAGATTATTTCTGGGTACTCGACCGTATAGCAATTGTCGTTGCAATTTCAGGCTTTTTTATACGGATGGGAAACCTTATGAATTCGGAAATTTATGGCGTTGAGACTACTGTTCCCTGGGGATTTGTTTTTTTAAGGGAAAACGAAGTTGCTCCGAAACATCCTACACAGATATATGAAGCTCTGGCCTATCTGGCCATCTTTGTCCTGCTTTACCGGTTGTACTGGTCGAAAAAAGGGGAACATATTCAGGGATTATTGATCAGCTTATTGTGCATACTTGTCTTTACTGCCCGCTTCTTCATTGAATTCCTGAAAGAGGATCAGGTTGCCTTTGAGGCAACGATGAAAATCAACATGGGACAATGGTTAAGTATCCCTTTTATATTAATGGGTATCGGTGGATTGTATTGGAGTATTACCAGGAAAAAACGAGCTGTAATAAAACGATAACACCTATTTTTTTACTATCCCGTTGAACAGGACATCCAGAATAGCATTAAGCCTGTTCTCAATATTGACCTCTTTCTTTTTCCAGAAAAGAGGGACCTCAAGTCCTTTAAGGGTTGTCTGAATTGCAAGTGCAGTGTATTCACTATTCGCTACATTAAAGATGTTTTCCCTCGCTCCATGATAAAGAATGAGCCGGAGAATAGCAAGCTCCTCCCGGTCATATTTTTCACGGATAGTCTCGATAAAATCAAAATGATCAAGGTTTTTATCAAAGATGGCATTATAATAATTCGAAAGTTTTTCGAACGATTTCATCCTTACAAAAACGTAGTTTCTCATTTTATCAATAGGCGATTCGACTGATTTAATGGCTGTAGTAAGCTCATTTCTAAGTATATTAGCTTCGTGGAGGACAACTGCTTCAAAAATCTCTTCTTTACTTTCAAAATAGTAATAAATGGAGCTTTTACCCATCTTCAGAGCTTTAGCAATCTCATCCATTGTGGTCTTCTTAAACCCGTAACGGCTGAATATCTGTCCTGCTGAAATGATAACTTTCCTTCTAAACTCCTCTTTGTTAACCATATACTCCGTTATATTGAATTCTTTCTTATTCTTTACAAAGATAATACATTAAAAAAATAATCAAAATCTTCGAATAATCTGGTCTATAATTCGAAAAATGTAATTTCAATGTCTGAACCCATATTATCCAACATATCTTCTTACGATAAAATATCCTTTAATATTTTGTATTTTTGATGATTAATTAATCTGGGGCCGGGAAGAACTTTTAAAAATGAAGATTGGCAATCAATCGAAAAAGTAATATGCATGGCTACAGAAAAGGATATTAAAGAAATGTTTTCAGATAAATTCAAATAATATGCAAGGGGTCGTTAAATTCAATTGTCACTGGAACCAGTCGGGGCCCGTAATCTCTGACGAACAGTATGAAATAATTAATTACTGGAGGGAAATTCTGTATAACATGGACCTGATTGGAGCCTATGAGAATGGCGTTGGTTTTGGAAACATAAGCATGAGGATCATAGGTGGCAACCAGTTTGTTATTACAGGTTCTGCAACAGGGGAGATTCCTGAACTTGAACCTGGTCATTATGTTAAGGTCAATTCCTTTAATATTGAAGATAATGCCGTTCAGTGTGCAGGACCGCTGAAAGCCTCATCGGAATCTTTAACCCATGCTGCAATATATTCAGCTGACCCCGGTGCAAATGCAGTTATTCATGTTCACAGCATAGAATTCTGGAATGAGCTCATCTATAAAGTCCCCACCACCAATCCGGCAATGGATTACGGTACAATTGGCCTGGCAAAGGATATTCTGAGGCTTTTTAAAGATTCAGATGTTTATGAGAAAAGGATCATTATTATGGCAGGCGACAGAGCGGGGATCCTCACGTTTGGTCAGGATATGGATGAGGCAGTAAATGTGTTGATGGAATATCTCAAGAAATAAGGTAGAATTTTTTCTTTAATCAGGTTCTTGCATAATTACCTGCAAATACCTAATATTGCAATCCGTTTTTACTTAGGGCCCATAGCTCAGCTGGTTAGTAGCACCTGACTCATAATCAGGGGGTCGCTGGTTCGAGCCCAGCTGGGCCCACCTTCGCCCTCCGAAGCTTTAGCGTAGGAGGGCTTTGCTTTTTATGTCAATTCATTTAGTAATTTTATATAAGTTCGCAGTCAAAATTGACTTTTTAATTGATGGAAGGACTCTTTAATTACAGCCTTTGGGGATTATTCTTAGCCAGTTTCCTGGCTGCTACGGTTGTGCCTTTCAGTTCCGAGGCACTGCTTACCTTCCTAATCATCAATGGAACAGATGCCTATACTGCTGTTTTGGTTGCCTCAGCCGGAAACTGGCTCGGTGGAATGAGTAGCTATGCTATTGGTTATTTGGGTAAATGGGAGTGGATTGAAAAGTACCTTCGGATAAAACGAGAAACCATTGAAAAGTGGCATAACCGTCTTTATAAAAGAGGAGCAATTTTTGCTTTTCTATGCTGGGTTCCTGCAGTAGGAGATATTTTTGCTGTCGGGCTTGGCATTTTACGCGCCAATATCCTGATCACTTCCATTGCCATGCTGGCAGGAAAATTTTTGCGTTATGTGATCTGGGGATGGCTGACCGGGCTTGTATTCTGAGATGAATGGTACATGGAAAAGCCAGTGGTTATGACAATGGTTGGCCGGAATAAATTGACTACAAAAGCCAGATTTAAATACTTGTTGTTTCGTTATGTATGTTAATTGTTTTCTAACCGGCCAAATGTGGTCAGGTTGTCAGGCTTTTGCAATTAAATCGCAATTCCATTTTTAATTAAGAATTTAATTTCACCATGATCTGCCTAAAACTCTCCAACCCTGCTTCAAGTTTTTTTATACACTATTTTTCGCAATACCTTTATCGCTACATTAGCCTTTTATATTTTACTTGAAATAACTTTAACATGAGTGGATTTTTTGGTAGTATTTCAAAAGAGGATTGCGTTTCAGATGTTTTCTATGGAACTGATTATCACTCCCATCTGGGAACTAAAAGAGCAGGATTGGTATTTTATTCCGAAAATGAGGGTTTTCAGCGTGCCATTCATAGCCTTGAAGATGGATCCTTCAGAAACAAGTTCGAAAGGGATATAGCCGGATTTAAAGGTAAAATCGGATTAGGTGTTATCAGTGATACAGAAGCTCAACCCATACAGGTCACCTCATATCTGGGTAAGTTTGCAGTGGCGACAGTAAGCAAAATTGTGAACAGTGAAGAACTCGAAGCGCGCTTCATGCAGATGCGCCATACATTTGCAGAAACAAGCCAGGGATCCGTTAATCCCACTGAACTTGTAGCCAAGTTGATCGCTGAAGGAACAGATTTTCTGTCTGGAATCGAAAACGTTTATAACCTTGTAAAGGGCTCATGCTCCATACTCATACTTACCGAAAACAGCATTATTGCCGCACGCGACCGCCTGGGCCGGACCCCGATTGTCATCGGCAAAAAAGAGAATGGCTATGCAGTCAGCTTTGAAACCTGTGCTTTCCCCAATCTCAATTTTGAAACGGAAAAATTCCTGGGACCGGGTGAAGTAGTTTCCATAACTGCAGCTGGTTATAAGCAGATGCGGAAACCCAACGATAAAATGCAGGTCTGCTCATTCCTTTGGGTTTATTACGGATATCCTCCCTCCTTTTACGAAGGGATCAATGTTGACGAATGTCGCTACAAATGCGGAGCAGCATTGGCCAAAAACGATACTGTGGAAGCTGATTTCGTTTCCGGGATCCCCGATTCGGGAGTTGGTCATGCAATGGGTTACAGTAACGAAACTAAAATCCCTCACAAAAGACCATACTCAAAATATACTCCTACCTGGCCACGTAGTTTCATGCCGCAAAACCAGAATATGCGCAACCTTGTTGCCAAGATGAAATTGATCCCCAACAAAGCGGTCATAAATAATAAAAGGGGAATTTTCCTTGATGATTCTATTGTCAGGGGCACTCAACTTCAGGATAATGTGCGCGATCTGCACGAAGCCGGCATCAGGGAGATTCATATGCGTATCGCCTGTCCTCCCCTGACCTATCCATGTGAATTTCTCAATTTCAGCCGGTCACGTTCCAATCTGGATCTGGCCACCCACAAGGCTATTGAACAACTGAATGGTGATGTAAAAACCGAACTGAAAGAATATTCCGATGCAGACCATCCTAAATATCAAGCCATGGTTGAACAGATACGTAAGAATCTCAATCTGACCACGTTAAAATTCCAGCGGCTCGACGATCTGGTGGAAGCCATCGGACTGCCGAAAGAGAAACTATGTACCCACTGCTGGGACGGATCCAGCTATTTTTAAGGCAAAAACTCAGCCTGCTGGAAAAACCAGTGGTTTAATTTACTTTATCAGGTACACCATTAGTACATCTCCATGCCTGATATAAAGCCTTCCTTTATTAATTACAGGATGAGCCCAGAAGGGTCCTTCTCCCTTTGTGATCTGAAATTCACTTACAATGTCAAGTTTTGAAGCATTTGGTCTTGCCAGTGCAACATGGCCTGATTTTTCTTCGTACAGATAAAGCATTCCATCAGCAGAAATTATGGATCCCTTGCTGTACCATTTAGATGTCCACAGGGTTTTCCCTGTATTCCAGTCCACACAAACCCATGTATCCACTGGTTTAGACATATGATTTGTCCCGTATATATTATTACCAAGAAGGACAACTCCACCCAACTGCGGATCAAAATTCCTGTTCTCCCAAACGATCTCCGCCGAATTTCCATCTCCGGAAATCTTAAGTTTCAGAGCCACCCAGTTGTATCCATTTGCAATAAGTATATATCCATCTTTGTATATAGGGGTTATGGCATGATTTTTCATTACCCTTCCGGTAGCCGCATTAACTGCGGCATAATTTACTTTCCACAGGGTTTTACCATCTTTTGCATTGACAACGAAAATATCCGTTCCCATTACGGTTACAATCATCTTCTTCCCGGCATACTCAATAAATTTAGGATTTACATACTGCGGTTCCTGGTTAAGAGGTTCTGCTTCCCATACAACTTTTCCGTCATTGATATTGAAGGCGACCAGCGATGCTTTTTTCCCACCAGGTGATGCAATAACCATATTATCGACAACAAGAGGAGATTCGGATATACCAAACATAAGGGGTTTGCTTTCATATAACCTGAAATGATTTTCAGACCATTTTATTTCCCCATCCGAACCAACACAGACAATATCGCCACTCCCGCTTACAAGAAATAGATTTCCGTTATAGTATGTCGGAATGCATCTTGATCCTGTATGGTTGGCCATCCAGGCTTTGCCATAGACTGTTTCCCATTTCTTTTTTCCATCCAATGTAAGTGCTGTAAGAACATCAGAGCTGTCTTTTCTCCCTGTTACATATATTGCATCGTTGGTAACAGTTGCTGAAGAATAACCATCTCCCACTCCAACTGTTTCCCACAAAAGTTTTGGTCCGCCAACAGGCCACTTTTTCAGCAATCCTGTTTCATTATAAATACCCGTGCGATCGGGTCCGCGCCATTCATAAAGCTGGCAGTAAACAATAGTCACAGAAGTAGTGCAGAATAATAGCGATAAAAGTAATTTTGGAATGATTGATTTCATAACTTTCATTTAGTTTGATGATTAATAAATTTTTTTCCAATATAACCATTAATTATCGTTTACAAAATGCTGTATTATATTTTGGGAGATCTGGCTTATTGAGTAAGGAATTCTTTACAATTACACTATCCCCTCATTGCAAGATTGATTTCTATATCCCTTTAAACGACACCGAAATAACAATAATTACCGCCATGGCAGTAAAATGTAGTCTTTTTGTTTTGTTGTGAGTGCTTTTGCCTGATTAATACCGCGCTGGCGGTAAAAATATCCATAAAGCTTGGTATATATTAAATATTTATGTATATTTACCACTATAACAGTAATATATGTTAGCGCCTAAAATATTAGCGAAAGTAATCAGGAGGCATCGAAAAGCAGCCAAACTAAGCCAGCTCCAATTAGCAGAAATGGCAGGTGTTGGTAAAACCGTGGTGTTTGATATTGAAAAGGGTAAAGAGACCATAAAACTCGATACTTTAAGAAAAATTCTCAAGGTGCTGAATATAAAAGTCCGGTTAATAAGTCCGTTAATGAATCAATTAATAATCACAGAAAATGAGAAAAGCTAAAGTACTCGTTAATGGAATTGCAGCGGGGATACTAAGAGAAACGGAACCCGGGGCAAAATATGTGTTTGAATATCTTGATGGATATAAAGGACTTGAAATATCCAGAACTATTCCAATTGATCAGCAAGTATATAATTTCAACCATTTCCCTCCTTTCTTTGATGGATTATTACCAGAAGGTTTTCAGTTGGAAGGCTTATTAAAAATCAGGAAAATTGACAGGAACGATTATTTTTCTCAGCTTCTGGCTGTAGGAGAAGACTTAATTGGAGTAATAACCGTAAAAGAAATTCCGGAATGAATCGTTGTCCAATCAGTTATTCCCCTTGTGGAGAAAACCGGTATAGCGAAAAAGGACTTAAACTTTTAGCTTCCGGATTGTCGAATCTGAATCTTTTGCCATATACTGCAGAAGAACAGCGCATAGAGGCATTTAATCGAGCTTCAAAAATGTCCATTCAGGGAGTGCAGCCCAAATTTAGTGCAATCTTAAATACGAAGAATGAATGTTTTGAAATAGCGGATAGAGGAGGGAGATATATCCTTAAGCCACAGCATCAGTTGTACAAGGAGATGCCTGAAAATGAGGATTTGACAATGCGATTAGCAGAAATAATAGATTTAGAAGTACCTATCCATGGTTTGATCTGGGCTAAAGATAATTCTCTCACATATTTTATTAAACGATTTGACAGGAAAGGTCAGAATGATAAAATCCCGGTTGAAGATTTTGCCCAACTTGCAGGTCTGAATAGAGATACAAAATATGATTATAGCATGGAAAAGGTGGTGAAACTAATTAATAAATATTGCACCTTCCCGGCTATTGAAAATACAAAGCTATTTAAACTGGTTTTATTCAATTTACTTATTGGCAATGAAGATATGCACCTTAAAAACTTTTCCATAATTAATAATGATGGTAAAATTGAATTAACTCCATGTTATGATTTACTTAATTCCACAATTGAATATAAAAAAGAGGTTGAAGAAATAGCATTACCAATAAGTGGTAAAAAGAAACATTTAACTCATAATATCTTAGTTAATTACTTTGGTAAAGAAATATGCGAATTAACAGAAATAGTTATTGAAAAAATTTTGTTAACTATAACTTCGGCTGTTCCCAAATGGAGAGAGCTAATTGATATTAGTTTTCTTTCACCAGAAATGAAAAGAAAATATCATGATTTATTAAATACCCGATTAACTACATTGAAACTTCAATGATTTTCTTCGATAAAGAGAGCAACACGAACACCTTCTATGCTTCAATCTGGAAAAAGGTTTAAGCGAGCTGGTCTTATAAGTATTCTTATACAATCACTCTTTCACACCAACCCACGGTACAAACCTGGACGGATAAAAATTAATATCCATCGCTTTAAAACGCTCGCCGTGTTTTCCCAGACGAACCTTATAGTCATCCCAGTTTCTTGCTAAGGAGGGAGTCCATCCGATTTCGGCATAACCGGGAAGCCGGGGAAAAACCATATACTCAATATCATCCATGTTCGTAATGGTCTCTGTCCATAATGGTGCTTCAATACCTAATACATTTTCTTTCCCGACTCCGGGAACAAGCGTTGCAGGATCCCATATATATGCATTATCCACTTCAATATAGGCAGCCCAGTGCAGTCCTAATGGCGTATTTTTATCATATTGCATGTCGAGATAAGCTTTAATTCCCGGTGACATTAAAATTTTTGCTCCCTGACCAACTGCCATGTTTGCATTTTTAACATTCGCCCAGTGCTGTGCAACAACATTAGGCTTCAAACTTGCAATTGATATATCATCCCACCCGATAACCTGCTTTCCATGTGCCAGCACTATTTCCTGCACCTTATTGATAAAGGGAATATAATCCTCTTTTTTAGTAGAATGCGATTCATCACCACCAATATGAATATATGGGCCCGTGGTAAGCGCCGCCAGCTCCCTGACAACATCGTCAATAAATTTATAAGTGATCTCTTTGTTCGTACACAAGGTGCTGAATCCCACTCTTGTGCCCGTGTACAGCTCCGTTGCTTTTCCGTCGCAATTCAGTTCAGCATATGACGCCAGTGCTGCATTGGTATGGCCTGGCATATCAATTTCCGGTACCACCATGATATAACGCTCCTTTGCATATCTCACAATGTCGGCATATTGCTCCTGAGTATAATAACCTCCTTTGCCTCCACCCACCTGGGTACTGCCGCCATGTGTAGCAAGATTTGGCCATGATTTTATTTCTATCCTCCATCCCTGATCGTCAGAAAGGTGCAGGTGCAATACATTCATTTTATAGAGGGCCAGGAAATCAATAAAACGCTTCACATCATCAACACCAAAAAAATGGCGGGATACGTCAAGCATGGCTCCGCGATAAGAATAGACCGGATAATCGATAATTGTACCTGTTGAAATTTTCCAGGGACCTTCCTGTTTCGTAGCCAGTTCGATATTAGCCGGTAAAAGCTGCCGGATTGTCTGAATGCCCCGGAATAATCCTGCCGGACCATTGGCTGCCAGTTTTACCAGTTTTTTTGTAATAGTCAGTTCGTACCCTTCTTCCCCAAGCTTTGCGTCGGTGCCTGATATTGTAAGATAAATATTGCCCGACCGTGGAGCTTTGGAGGTTGATTTTACCTCAAACCCAAAACCGGTTGCTGGTTTTAGTCTGTCGGCCAGGTATTGACCGATTTGTTTCAGTTCATCGGATTCACCCTGGATATAAATATCTGTGCCTGCCTTTAATGTAAAGGATTCTCCGGTAGCAGTAATTGAAACAGGTTTGGGGATAATGCTTTCTTTTGAAAGGTCCGCCGGTGTTTCTGCCGTGCATGACATCTGGATTAGCAGCATGATAATAATAAATAATGTTGCAATTGCGCTGTTTTGTTTTTTGTTAACCATGGCTCAGTAAATTATTTGGGGTTAAGATATAGAATTTATTTTTATTTTAATGTTTTTAAAAGTACGCTTCATAAATTGTCCGAACAGTGGCGCAACTGGTTGCCCCGTGTTACACGGGGATCGCAGATATTGGTGAGCGATTCACCTACCGGGACATTTACTGCTTTTCAGAACCACTCCACTATGCCGACAGATATGATGACGCACGACGCAAGGATATAATTGTCGTGAGTCATGAGTCGTGCGCCCTTTTAATTGGTCTTGATATTTATTTCTGAGTTGGGTTTTGTGCCTTCTTAAAAAATTCTTCCTGAAGTTGTTGTATTGTGTTGTCTTTCTTAAGGAATTTTATTAATTCTGCAAGCTGGCCTGCATTGCTGGTGATTAACAATTCTCCAAGTCTTTTATTTGGTGTATTAACGTCACTGGCAAAATGATTCGGGTACTTTGCATACCACCAGATCGGTGTAGCCAAAGGGTAATTTACTCAATCTGTTCTGATCCAAACCCAATTCATTTTTCAAAGCTTCCTGATCAACAAGAGCCGGATTAATATAAAACATCATTGAGGTCTCCTCCTCCCCTGCATGGCCATCCAGTTTGGCTTTTTTTAACGATTTAATCTCTGGTCCGTAAACCGGATCATTGCCCGGCCGGAACATTACTACTACATAATCTTGTTGTTTTGCAAGTTGCGACTGACAGAAATATTGAAGAAAACTGCCATTTCCGCCATGTCCGTTTAACAGAATGATCTTTTTTAATCCGTTCCTTGACAATTCTTTACACGTCTCTTCCAGCATTTTCCACATTAGTTCATTACTGTAAGCTATCGCTCCCGGCTGATGTGTTGCTTCAAAAATCTGCCCCACAAAATATGGAGGGAAAACAACAGCATATTCTTTTTCTGCAGCATGAAACGCAACCTCTCTTGACTCATACAAATCTGAACCAAGAGGAAGATGTGGTCCGTGCTTCTCTATTATCCCAAGCGGAATAACGCAGACACCCCCCGCAAGAACAACGGCTTTTGCAAACTTTGGTGATGTTAATTCTTCCATTTTGAATGGCAGACTTGTCTGAACCGGTTGCTGTGCTTTAAGAACAACTGCCAGAAAAAAAACGGGTATAAGAACCATTAATTTCTTCATAATTTATCTGTTTTAGTTATTATTATTAATTGATATTCTGATATATACAATCGTTTTAGTCTATTTTTGCCAACAGGAATGGTTGTATTTTAATTTTTTTCCAGACTCCTTTGGTAATATATGGTTCCTCCTTAAGCCTTACATCCAGGGCTTGCCTGTCGGGAAAATCATATACAATCATTGATCCTATCATTTTACCTGCCTCATCGAGAATTGCTCCGCCAAACAAACATTCTTCTCTTTTTTTTAAACTGGCGATTTTTTCAAGATGCTCTCCACGGACTTTTAACCTTCGTTCCGTTGCTCCCGGGTCAGTGCCATCATAACCAATTAGTAAAAATTGCATATCTGTTCTTTTTAATTCTGATTTGCATTACTTTATCTGTCAAATTTATAACAATTACAGAATATTACAGCCAATTATCTGACGGTAATAATTTTCATTATCATTGTTTATATTTGTTATTACTTACTTTGCTATTGCAGGATTTGCAGAATGAAAATCGAAGATATCCAATATGTTGAATATTAAGAATCTATTTAACTCCTTCGGGTTATTAAAAGATTTGAAAAGAAAAGATCATACTCCTTCTTTCGGGGCACTTGATATTTTCAAATATATTGGTCCGGGTCTGCTGGTAACTGTCGGTTTTATCGATCCGGGGAACTGGGCCGCAAATATTGCAACCGGTTCCGGTTATGGCTATACTCTTCTGTGGATTGTATCTTTATCAACAATAATGCTAATCGTTCTGCAACATAACGTTGCACATTTAGGTATAGCAACCGGACTTTGCCTTTCTGAAGCGGCCACAATATACATTCATCCGAAGGTCTCAAAAGCAATTCTCTCCTTTGCTGTACTTGCCTCAGTCTCGACCTCTCTTGCTGAAATTCTGGGTGGCTCAATTGCATTAAACATGCTCTTTGATGTTCCGATAAAAACAGGAGCAGTCCTCGTTACTGTTTTTGTGATCATTATGCTCTTCACAAATTCTTACAGGAAGATCGAAAAGTGGATAATCGGATTTGTTTCAATTATTGGAATATCATTTTTGTATGAGCTGTTTCTGGTTGATGTCGATTGGGTTACGGCAGGAATCTCCTGGGTAAAACCATCAATCCCGGAAGGTTCAATGTTGTTACTGATGAGTGTCCTTGGTGCTGTGGTGATGCCCCACAACCTTTTTCTTCATTCGGAAGTAATACAAAGCCGCCAATGGAATCTGCAGGATGAAAAGATCATTAAAAAGCAATTGAAATTTGAATTTGCCGATACATTGTTTTCCATGATAATCGGTTGGGCAATCAATAGCGCCATGATCATCCTTGCTGCAGCAACATTTTTCAAAAACAGCCAGAAAGTTGATGAGCTTCAGCAGGCCGAAAGACTCCTGGAACCTTTACTGGGAACCAATGCTTCTGTTGTTTTTGCCGTTGCTCTTCTCTTTGCCGGGGTTGCTTCATCTATTACATCGGGAATGGCAGGTGGATCGATAGTCTCCGGAATGTATAAGGAGCCTTATGATGTAAAGGATAACCATTCCAGAATTGGAATTATTATCTCTCTGGTTGGGGCTTTAATATTGATCTTTTTTATAGGTAATCCATTTAAAGGCCTAATATTGTCGCAGGTATTTTTAAGCATTCAGCTTCCTTTTACCGTTGCAATTCAGATATACCTCACCTCATCAAAAAGGGTTATGGGAAAATATGTTAATAGTCCTTTTCTTATTGGTGTTTTATCGGTTATCGCCGGTATTGTTACTTTTCTTAATATTAAATTGCTTGTTGATTTTTTGATCAGATAGGTATTCTTAAAGAATTATTTTAATGAAGGGGAAACAATATAAAATCGGACTTGTGTTAAGCGGCGGAGGTGCAAGGGGTTTTGCACATCTTGGCCTGATTCAGGCTTTAAATGATGCCGGAATCTATCCCGATGTAATATCCGGAACCAGTGCCGGTGCATTGGCCGGTGTCTTATATGCCGATGGCCATACTCCAAAAGAGATCCATAAAATAATGAATTCCGGCAGCCGGCTTGACTTTCTGCGCCCGGCACTACCAAGGGAGGGGTTATTGCAAATTGGCGGTGTAATTAAAATATTGAAAAATTGCTTACGTTCAAAAACATTTGAAGAGCTTAAAATTCCTTTGTATGTATCAGCAACTGATCTTAATAACGGGAAGGTAGTGTACTTTTCAACAGGCGATCTGCTTGATCCGGTTATTGCTTCAGCAAGCATCCCCGTGCTTTTTCGGCCGGTAATGATCAATAATATTTGCTATGTTGACGGAGGCGTTCTTGATAATCTGCCCGTAAAACCAATTGAGAATAAATGCAAAATTCTTATTGGTTCGTTCGTTAATCCGGTTGGTTACGTGGAAAAAGTAAGCGGCTTGATCAATATTGCCGAAAGGACTTTCATGCTAAGTATGTCAAAAGAAATTATCGAAAAAGCAAATAAATTTGACCTTTTAGTCGCTCCTCCTGAATTAAGGAATTACAAGATCCTCGATCCGGAAAAAGCCGATGAACTCTTTTCGATTGGTTATAAAGCAACAAAAGAAAAGCTTAAAGAAATTAATATTGATAAGCTTCTTGAGAAATAATTACCCCCTTCTCTCCTGGGAGAAGGGGGCAGGTGGATGATGTGTAACATAGGAATAAAGCTTTTTAATCTCTGTTTCCCAGAGCGACTCCTCGGGTGTTTCAAGTATCAAAGGAATATTATCAAAACGACTGTCATTCATCAGCATTCTGAAAACATCCTCTCCCAGGAATCCTTTTCCGATATTATCATGCCGGTCAACTCTTGTGGCAAATTCCTTTTTTGAATCATTGAGATGCATCCCTTTAAGAAATTTAAAACCAATAATTTCACTGAATTTTTCAAAAGTATTTTTAAATCCTTCAGGTGATTTAACATCGTATCCTGAAGCAAAAGCATGACAGGTGTCAATACAAACTCCTACTCTTGATTTATCTTCAACATTATCAATTATGGCTCTTAGCTGTTCAAAAGTATGCCCCAGGTTAGTTCCCTGACCAGCAGTGTTCTCAATTACTGCCGTAACCCCCTTTGTTTTCCCAAGAACAATATTTATAGATTCTGCAATTCTTTTGAGGCATTCTTCAATCCCTATTGAATTAAGATGGCTGCCAGGATGAAAATTCAATTTGTCGAGACCAAGTAGTTCACATCTTTGCATCTCATCAAGAAACGAGGCTCTTGACTTTTCCAAAGGCTCTTCTTCCGGATGACCCAGATTAATCAGGTAGCTATCGTGAGGAAGTATCTGAAATGGTTGGTAATCATGCTTCTCACAGTTCTCCCTGAATGCTTTTATGTTTGCTATTGAAAGAGGATTAGAAAACCATTGTCTCTGATTCTTTGTAAAGAGGGCAAAAGCCTTCGCTCCTATTGAGTTTGCATTTACCGGAGCGTTTTCAACTCCCCCTGACGCGCTTACGTGTGCACCAATGTATTTCATAGTTCTAATAATAACTTGTTTCTGAACTGAGGAAATTTAATAAATGAATCGGATATTATGATAATTATCAGGATTTTATTATCTTTGTTCATGAAACTTTTAAACAAAAGTATATAAATGACAGACACAAAAATTATTACTCCTATAGAACAGGAAGCAAAAAAAGGTCCTCCTATTGGTATGATTGCTACATCAATTATTCTGGCCGGGGCCCTTATTTTTCTGATCTTTATGTATTTCGACCAGAAAAACAAAATGGTTGAAATGGAAACTGTCCTTACCCAGGAAAAAGACTCCCTGGCAAATGAATTAAGACTTATGGTTGTTTCATATGATACTTTAAAAACAAATAACGATAGTCTCAATGCAGGTCTGGATAAGGAAAGAAAGAGGATTGTTCAGCTATTATCAATCAATGGCTCAAACATCCAATTGATAAAAAAATATAAGAGTGAAATCACAACAATGAGGGAAATAATGAAAAGCTACATTGTTCAGATCGATTCGCTTAATAGCAGAAACAGAATCCTTGTCTCCGAAAATACTGAAATCAAGCAGCAAATAACAGAGGTCCGGAATACTAATACTGAGCTCTCAAAGGTCAAAGAGGAGTTAAGTACCAAAGTTGAAATTGCTTCAGTCATTCAGGCTAAAGACATTGTCGCCGTTTCTTTGAATAAGAAAAGAAAAGAGACAACACGAATAAATCTTCTCGATAAGCTCAGAATATGTTTCACGCTTCGTGAGAACCCGTTAGCTAAAGCCGGTCCAAAGCAGGTATTTATGAGAGTGATAAGGCCCGACTCTCTTGTAATAACAAGCAGCCCGGATAACCTTTTTAATTATAAAGGAAATAAAACAATATATTCTTCCATACGGGAGGTGGATTATATAAATCAGGATGTTGAAATGTGTATCTTTCTGGATAATACAGGCGATTTTATAATCGGCAATTACAGTGTTGAGCTTTACCTTGAAGATAACATTATAGGCCGCACAAATTTTATGCTTTCTAAAAGATAACTAGACGTCACCCGGCATCATAAACTCAGATATAATATTATCGGATATCATCTTTCCCTGGTTTGTAAGAACCAGGGTTTTTTTATCCTGTTTCATCAATCCATAATCTCTGAATTTTCCGGCAAGATTTACAACATAGTCATAACCCTCTTTTTCAAAAGTCTTCTCAATATATTCAAGATCAATGCCCCACATTGTTCTCAGGGACGTCATTATATATTCGTTAAACCGGGCTTTTATGTCAAGTTCTTCTTTTTCAAAAAATGATTTCCCGTTATTAACAGATTTAATATAACCCTTCACATCACTGATATTCCATTGGCGCGAATATCCGTTAAATGAGTGTGCCGATGGACCAAGGCCAAGGTAATTGACCTGTTTCCAGTAATTTGAATTATGAACTGAAAAATATCCGGGTTTTCCGAAATTTGAAATCTCATAATGAATAAAACCGGCGGATTCTGATTTTTCTATAAGTGTATTGAAAAGTGATGCACTCTCTTCTTCTTCAATCTCAGATATCAGCCCTTTCTCCAGCATCTTCCCGAATACTGTTCCCGGCTCAAATGTAAGGTGATATGCAGAGAGGTGTTTTATATCAAATGAAAAGGAAAAATCAAGATTTGATGCCCATTCCTGAACGCTCATCCCGGGAATTCCATAAATCAGGTCAATTGTTACATTTTCAAATCCTGCATTAAAAGTTTCCTTAAGTGCCATAGCTGCCTGAGCCGAGTTATGACGCCGTTTCAGCATTTTCAGATCTGAATCCCTCCATGATTGAATACCTAAACTAATCCTGTTGATATTAAGCTTCTTAAGACCGTCTAAATAAATTGAATTAACATCATCCGGGTTTAATTCGATAGTTATTTCACAATTCTCTTCTACCCTGAAAATTTTATTTATTCCATCTAAGATTTTACCTAGTTCTTTTATCGAAAATACCGACGGAGTGCCACCACCAAAATATATAGTCGATACTGCTTCGGTTCCCAGATAATCCTGCCTCAATGAAGCTTCCTTCAGCAGAGTATCGATAAATGCAGAATTATCATCAGATGAAATTATGTGATAGAAGTCACAATAAAAACAAAGCTTTTTACAAAATGGTATGTGTATATATATCCCTGCCATTATTAAAAAATGGAAAAATGTAATTTATAAATAAAATACCATTATATTATTAAATTTGCATCAAACATTAAAAATGGTAAAGAGAAATATATTCTCAATTCTTGTGGTTCTGATTATTATGTATCTGAGCTTTGCAAATTCTGATACGTTTGAAGAAGTTTCATTTTTTAATATCCCATACCTCGATAAAATTATGCACTTCGTAATGTATTTCGGTCTGATGTCGGTCATTATCTTTGAAAACAGGAAAACCATAAAAAGTAAAGGAAGTTTATTTTTAATAGCTCTTATTCCTTTTTTCTATGGCATCTTAATGGAAATTTTGCAGTCAACTCTTACTGCCAGCCGTTTCGCAAGTTTTTATGATGTCCTTTTTAATTCAGCCGGGATTCTCGTTTCTCTTTTATTATGGTTATGGATTAAACCTTTGATAAAAGAAACAATCAGATAGTAATTAATCCTGCATTGTCTGACTTTTTTACCAGGTCATATATTGTTTTATTACTGAATAGTTTAATAAGATCCGCTCTTATCTTTTCATAATCCTCATGAAGCGGACAGTGTTTTTTATCCTTTTCTACACATTCACATGAGCCGTTATGCACAACACAATTGGTAAAAACATCATTTCCGTCAATTGTATTTACAATATCAAGTAAGGTAATCTTCCGGGGATCTTTTGCAAGGGAAAATCCTCCATGAGGCCCTTTTGAGGAACTGAGAATTTTATGTTTTGCCAGTTGCTGAAGAATCTTCGCAAGAAACGGTGTTGGAAGATTAAGATCGCTGCTTATTTTCCTGATGCCGGTTTTTTCGCTTGAAAATGGTTGACTTGCTATATAAATGACCGCCCGAATGCCGTATCTGCATGAGTTTGAAAGCATATTAATACATTTTTAAAGAGATCTTGTCTATTCTTCTTTGATGCCGGCCTCCTTCAAATGATGTGTTGATGAATGTTTTTACAATCAGATATGCTTCTGATTCCGAGATAAATCTTCCTGGTAACGCACATATATTTGCATCGTTATGTGCCCGGGCCAATCGACTTATTTCTTCATTCCAGCATAAAGCACTTCTTATTCCCGGATGCTTATTTACAGTCATATTAATTCCATTTCCTGTCCCGCAAATAGATATTCCCATTTCATATTCTCCTGCAGAAACAGTGTTTGCCAGAGGATGACCAAAATCAGGATAATCAACCGTCTCCTCTGATGTACAACCTAAATCTTTAACATCATGCTTTTCCTTAATAAGATAACTTAATATTTTTCCCTTCAGGAAATAACCGGCATGATCTGATACTATTGCTATCTTTTTCTTTTTCAATTGATTGTCTTTTAATTAAATTT
>JBAWXY010000010.1:0-31166 GCA_037143835.1 Bacteroidota bacterium | reverse complement strand
GATACACCCTCACCCAGTCAATTTCCATTGATGTCATTCCATTTATTGGTTTATCCAAACCACCTGCAAGAAGAACATACATGGGCTCCTGTGGCATATCTGATGTCTGCCTGAATACCTCTGTATCATTTATTTTCCAGACAAGTTTGTCGGAAGTCCATTCAAGGGTATAGATGAAGAAATCATTTGAATAACGTGAACCAATGGACGTTTTAGAGGCATTTCCTTTAGCTGGGAAAAAGTCGGATAAGACTTTCCCTTTTGATGTCCGGCAGATGTCAATGTGAGGAGTGATTTTATCAGCCAGCATCCAGAAAGCACTTTTTGCATTGGGATCTCCAAGCTTGATTTTTGCTGTGAAAACACCATATTTCTGCCTGAAACTGTTCCCGGAATTAATAAGCCCCGAGGTATAATTGAACTCTTTTGTTGAAAATCCATGAGTAGCTGACCATACCTTACCAGTGACTTTCCGGGGTTTAGTATTGATCTTAAGTATGCTGTTCCGGAGTTCAAAATTTTCTTTTTCTGTATATGCCTGAAGATCTGATTCAACAGAATATCTGTCTTTCAGTAACTTTTCGCCCCAATAGTAGTTTGTGAGCCATTTTTTTGTATCCAGCGTTTCTCCGTCAAACTCATCACTGAATGATAACTCTCTGTGTTTAAGAACATCAAATTTATTGGAATCCTTAATTTTGAAATACCATATAATATCATTACTCTTCTTCAGCTTATCATACTCCAGAACCTCTTTGAACATTTCAGTCTTTTCGAATCTCTTCTTATCGAGAAGATTCTCTTTCTTTTCTTTGAACTCTCCTGAAACTATATACTCTCTAAGTTCATTAAATCTCGATAGTCTTGTTGATTCATCGGTATTGAGAAAGTTTGCATACTCTTTCGAGGACTTGAATTTATAAAACTCCTTTATTTCAAAACTTCCTTTAAGCCTTTTGTACTCAAGAAGCTTTTTATATTCTTCAGTATCTTTGAAGGTTATGGGCCTCATGTTCTTTTTTGCAAGGAAATCAGAAGTCTTCATATAAGCACCCAGTTCTTCAAACCTGAGAATGATCTTTGATTTTGTGGTCTCTCCCTTTGCGGCTGCCTTATAGTATGATTTGACCTCCGGATCAGATTTCAAAGTTTTATATTCTAAAAATTTTCTGTACTCATCCGTGTCCTTGAAAGTAACTGGTTTCATCTTTTCTTTTTGCTTGAATTCATAAGAATTGATTAAACTTTCCAGCGACTCAAAATCCTTTATCTTCCGGGAACCATCCATTTCTTTAAATCTTTTAAGGGTATTCCCGGCAATAGTTTTAAAATAGAGAATAATATCTTTTGCTTTTTGAAGAGATAAAAACTCTTTCTCTTTTGAATATTCTTCTGAATTCTTATACCGAAGGGATTCGATCTCTTTTCTTTTCTGAGCGAAACCGGAAGAATTAACCAATTCGTTCAACTCATTATATTTTGCCAACTTATCAGATTCCGAAAAGACATGGAGTTTCTCAAATTCAGCAATCAAATCCTTTTCAGCATGTTCAATTTTAGAAGTTGATGGGATCATTCCCAGTAAAAGCTTGAGACTTGACATTGTAAAATTGGTTTATGTACAACAGATAAAGATAAAAAAATTATCGAGAATTATTGACCTCGATTATTCAAATATTTGTTTTTAAGGGATTCGGAGAGCCTGTAGAATAAAAAAAAGAATTAAATTCGGTACTGAAAAAATCAACTATATGGGAAAAATATTATTTATCATAGCAATAATTTCTGTTTCAGCCGTGAACATTTTAAATCTTTCTGCCCAGTCGGTTTCTGCCACAGATATCGTCAGAAAAGCAGATGAAAAATTCAATGGGGAAAAGTCCAGCATAATGGTTATGTCAATGACCATTATCCGGCCAACATGGCAACGGACAGTTGAGTTTAAAAACTGGTCACTTGGACGCGACAATGCATTGACTCTTATTACCGCACCAGCAAAGGATGTGGGTCAGACATTTTTAAAAAGAGGTGCAGAGATGTGGAGTTGGAACCCTGCAATCAACAGACTGATCAAACTCCCACCTTCAATGATGTCACAGGGCTGGATGGGATCGGATTATACCAACGATGATATTCTAAAGGAATCATCTGTAGTAACAGATTATACTCATGAAATTGTTGGTGAAGAGAGCATCGATGGACGGCTCTGTTATAAGATTAAAATGGTAGCAAAGGAAGATGCATCAGTCGTTTGGGGGCATCAGATAAGGTGGATCGACAAAAAAGACCTGTTAGTATTAAAAACAGAATTATACGACGAAGATGGGTATTTAGTTCGCACAGAATCGGGTTCAGACATCAAAATAATGGATGGACGGGTTATTCCTTCCAGACTGGAACTAATTCCGGCTGATGAGAAAGGAAACAAAACGATAGTCGAAATAAAAGATATCAGGTTTAATGTTTCTATTGAAGATAGTTTCTTTTCGCAACAGAATATGAAAAGAGTAAGGTAACTCCCTGAAAAGAAACAAATCAAATAAGAAATTAAATTGTATACTGAAAATAAATGGGCATGAAAGAAGACCTTAAAATAGCATGGCGAAATCTCTGGAGAAATAAACGCCGGACTATAATTACTTCAGCATCTGTTTTCTTTGCGGTGTTTTTTGCAGTCATAATGAGATCATACCAGCTTGGCAGTTATGACAGCATGATATTTAACTTCATTGAATCTTATTCGGGTTATTTACAGGTACAGCATGTTAAATACCAGGATAATCCGTTCGTTGATTATTCTTTCGATTACAGCGACTCACTTGCTGCTGCTGTTTCCGGAGTTAATAAAGTAGTTTCAGTATCTCCCCACATAGAATCATTTGCCCTTGTCTCGAGTGGCACACAGACAAAGGGAGTGGCTGTCCTCGCTATTGATCCTGAAAAGGAAAGAAGATTTTCAAATCCTGAAAACAAACTTGTAAAATTCAGGATAACCAAAGAATCAATAAACCGGCTTAAAATGTCAGCCAGCATCCCAGTTACAGTATTGAATAAAGTGGAAAAGAATTTGGGTAGCTCTTATTCCTCAAGGGCAAGATTTGAGCTTGAATTGGGATTTTCAACAAGTGATAATAAACTATATATACCGGAGATTCTTAATTCCAGTGAAGTATCAAATGGGTTTCTTACAAATGAAGATGAGGGGGTTCTTGTATCAGACAGACTTGCCAGTTATCTGAAAGTAACAATTGGAGATACTGTAATACTTATGGGTCAAGGTTATCATGGAGCTTCTGCCGCAGGGATTTTTCCGGTAAGAGGAATAATAAAAATGCCTTCTCCCGACATTGATAGCAGGCTCATTATTATGACAATACCAATGGCACAGAAATTCTTTGATGCAGAAGGGAAAATTACCTCCCTTTCCGTTAATCTTACAAGTAAATCACATCGGATAATGAGTGATGTACAGGAGAAAATTAATTTGCTTCTGACTGATAAAAGCACTGTGGCAAAAACGTGGGAAGAGCTGAATCCGGTACTTGTTCAGCAGATTCAGGGTGATAGTCAAACCGGAGTTGCCACGCTGGGAATGCTTTACTTTATCATATTCTTTGGAATATTCGGAACTGTCCTGATGATGATTGCCGAAAGAACCAGAGAGTTTGGTGTACTTATCGCAATCGGGATGCAGAGAAAGAGACTGAAAAGAATAGTCACGATTGAAATGATATTTCTTGGTATTCAGGGATTAATTGGCGGGTTGCTGGCAAGTACGCCGTTTATTTTATATTTCTACTATTACCCTATAGTATTGAAAGGGGATCTTGGGAAAATGATGGAAGATTATGGATGGGATGCCGTAATGCCTACTGCGTGGTTCGGGCCTTATTTTTACTGGCAAGCCATTATCGTGTGTATAATGGTGCTTCTGGCAACAATTTATCCTTTAAGAAAGATAGGGAAACTCAAAGAAATAGAAGCACTTAGGAGCTAATTAAATCAGAAAGTTATGATATGGTCAATCTCCTGGAAGAATGTATGGCGTAACAAAAACCGAAGCCTGGTAGTAATTATTGCCGTGACACTTGGTATTATATCCGGTGTACTGCTTGTGGGTATAATGGAGGGCTGGGTGAAGCAGCGCCTGCATGATGCGATATATAATGAAGTGTCACACGTTCAGATACATAATACTGAATATCTGAAAAATGAAGAAATACTCCTTACTGTAAGAGATACAACTGAAATGGTCCGTGCTATTGAGGCTTTGCCCGGCCTTAAAGGTTGGGTTATGAGAACCAGGATGGTAGCAATGGTCAATACTCCATGGGCAAACACCGGTGTTATTGTTTATGGAATTGATCCTGAAAAGGAAAAACAGGTAACAGAGATTTACAAGAAAATTGTGCCGGGAGGTGGTGAGTATCTTGATAAGGAGAAGCCCGGAAATATATTCATTAGCGACAAAACTGCAGAGATATTGAAATTAAAGCAATACATTATTACAGATGAAGTAATTGACAGGCTAAAAGCTGAAAAAGTTCCTGAGGTTATTTTATCACAACTCGACACGCTAAAGGATGTAAGATTCAGATCTCCAAAAGAGTTCAGGGAGGCATTAAAGGGAGAACTGACAAAGAAAGAGCTTGACAGTTATGGTCTTCAGATAATTGATTATGCCCTTGATTTCAGGATCAGAAACAAAATTCAGATCACCATTTCGGACGAGACCGGCACCCCGGTGCAAGGGACTTTCAGAGTATGTGGAATTTATAAAACAACAAACGGCGGTTTTGATCAGGCCACCGTTTTCGTCAATTCCAGGGAACTCGCTGGTTTGTATAACGGGAAAAGTATTCTCACCCACGAAATTGCTATTTTACTCAATGCCATTGAAAATGCTGATTCAGTGAAAGAAAAACTAACTGGCATATCACCTGATAACACAATTAGTACATGGAAAGAACTGGCTCCTGATGCAGCAATGATGAATGATTACATGATTATGTACTATTTTATTTTTATCGGAATAGTAATGCTTGCCCTTGCTTTTGGTATTATAAACACTATGATGATGACTATTTTGGAAAGGACAAAAGAACTTGGTATGCTAATGGCTATAGGGATGAACCGTAAAAGAGTTTTCAATATGATTATGCTTGAAACAGTATTTCTTACTCTTGTCGGAGCGGTTGCCGGTATGCTGTCAGGGTGGGTGATTGTTGAGGCTCTGGGCAAAACAGGAATCCATTTTTCAACCTGGGGTGAAGGGTTTGAAGCAATCGGTTTTGCCGCAATAGTCTATCCGGTAATTACCCCCGATTTTTTTATTATTATCACGGTTATGGTAATAGTCACTGCAATCATTTCTTCAGTCTGGCCGGCCAGAAAAGCCCTTAAACTAATCCCTGTTGAAGCACTTAGAACGGAATAATTCATATAAAGAAACAAGCTATGAAAGTAATTGATATAAAGAACGTTCATAAGATATATGACGAAACTGAAGTGGCCGTAAGAGCTGTTGACGGAGTAACTCTGAGTTTTGATGAAGCAGAATTTACGGCAATTGTAGGACCATCTGGTTCGGGAAAAACCACATTGCTTAACCTCATCGGGGGTCTTGACGTCCCCACTTCAGGCGAAATTCTTATTGCCGGCACCAACCTTAGTACGCTTAAATCTTCAGAATTAATCGATTTCAGGTTAAACAATATTGGATTTGTTTTCCAGTCATATAACCTTATTCCTGTACTTTCTGCAAAAGAGAACGTTGAATTTATTATGAGTCTTCAGGGGTGGCCTAAAGCAGATCGGGATAGAAGAACCAATGAGTTGTTAAATGCTGTAGGTCTGAGCGATAGGATAAACAGCCGGCCTGCAAAGATGTCTGGAGGACAACAACAAAGAGTAGCCGTCGCAAGGGCACTGGCGTCGAGGCCAAAATTTGTTCTGGCAGATGAACCCACTGCAAACCTCGATTCCAAATCTGCTGCAACACTATTGGAAATAATGGAAAAGCTTAATCATGAAGAAAAGATAACATTCATTTTTTCAACTCACGATGCCAGGGTAGTTAAAATGGCACATCGTGTTATTACACTTGAGGATGGTAAAGTGGTTTCCGATGAGGTAAGAGAATAACTACTTTCAATAACAATTATGATCAGGAATCTGATTTTCATATTATCATTTTTTCTCATAACAGCCGGTACAGCTTTATCTCAGGATAAGCCCGGATTCCTGACTCTTAACGGCTATCTTTCAACCATGCAAAGCGTTATGTTTGATTCGCTTTCAGGACCGTTTGTGAATGAGAATCTTATACATAACAGGCTTAACCTGAAGGGATTTGTCAATGATAATATAACCTTTGCAGCAGAGTTCAGAAACCGGCTTTTCACTGGCGACATTGTAAGATCCGGCCGGTCCTATTCCGAAATGACTGGGAGTGATCAGGGGTGGGTCGATCTTTCATGGAATATTATAAATGAGCAATCATTCTTCCTTAATACAACAATTGACCGTTTATGGTTCGATTTCAACTATGGAAAATTCCAGGCCAGAGTCGGAAGGCAGAGGATCAACTGGGGGCAAACATTTGTATGGAATCCGAATGATATTTTTAATGCATATTCCTTCTTTGATTTTGATTATGTTGAGCGGCCCGGGAGTGATGCAATAAGGTTTCAGTATTATCCCGGTTTTTCTTCAGCAATTGAAATTGCCGTAAAGGCAGATTATGAGAATGATATAACGGCTGCCGCTCTTTACAGATTCAATAAAATGGGATATGATATTCAATTTCTTGCCGGTTATGTTAACAGTGAAGACCTGGTGGTGGGAGCAGGATGGTCAGGCGCACTGGGTTCAGTCTCGTTCAGAGGTGAAGCATCGTGGTTTCAGCCTGCAAATAATTTTTCAGACACAACCGGAATGGGTCTTTTTACTGTAGGGTTTGATAAAGTTTTTAAAAATAACTCTATGGCTCAGATGCAGGTCATGTATTGTAATAACCCACCGGATCTGAGCGGGTTTATTTCTTTATATTCCGGCAACATGTCGACAAAAGATCTGGCTTTTTCGAGATTTTCTGCATTCGGTCAGTTCTCTTACCCTGTTACTCCACTTTTAAATGTCAGTGTATCTGCAATGTGGTTTCCTGATCTGAAAGGCTATTTTGCAGGACCTTCAATAGATTATTCCCTTGCAGAAAATATTGACTTTTCCCTCTTCTGGCAACATTTTGACAGCAGAATGAGTGGGAATAGAACAAGAATTAATATGGGTTTTCTCCGGCTTAAATATAGTTTCTAGATTTTTTCTACTTTTGCGGGGTCACTTAAATAAAGAAAGATGGCTCTTGTACATGAATTTGAAAATAGCGGAAACTGGTTATTTAAAAGAAGAAGCTGGCTCCCTGTTTTTCTGATCGTTGGAGGAATCGTCATGATGTATCTTGGCAACCGGCAGGCAATCCTCTTTGATATGAGGGATGAGCTTATCTTTCTGGTAGTGAGTCTTTTTGGAGAGGTAATCAGGATCTTTACCGTTGGTTTTGCTCCGAAAAACACCTCGGGGCGGAATACAGTCAATGGACAGATAGCGGATGAACTGAATGTTACAGGCATTTACTCAATCATGCGG
This sequence comes from Bacteroidota bacterium, assembly GCA_037143835.1. Taxonomy (GTDB): domain Bacteria; phylum Bacteroidota; class Bacteroidia; order Bacteroidales; family VadinHA17; genus LD21. The sequence continues at coordinate 23,519 of JBAWXY010000010.1, read as the reverse complement.
CATCCCCTTTATGTCGGCAATTTCTTTATGTGGCTCGGTCCGGTTCTTTTTCTGAGATCAGTAGAGGTTACTTTGTTTTTTACGCTTATCTATTGGCTCTATTACGAAAGAATAATGTTTGCAGAAGAGCAGTTTCTGAGGAGAAAATTCGGCGAAATCTATGACAAGTGGTCAGAAAATGTAAGTTCTTTTATTCCATATTCATTCAAATACATCCGGTCTAAACTTCCATTCTCTGTAAGGAATGTTCTTAAGAGAGAATATAACAGTTTTGTAAACATCTTCGTGATATTCACCCTTCTGGATATTTTCAGAAACTATTTTCTGTCGGAAAGGATTTATCTGACGAATATGTGGATTTACCTTTTTGTGTCAGCGTTTGTGATTTGGATTGTAGTAAGGATAATTCACAAACGTACCCGGTGGCTCGAGGTCGAAGGGCGGTAAAAAATCTTTGTGTCATGATTAAGTCGATAAATGCGATATTTTCATTTCTTTTATCTCTTCCTGTTCTTTTTTACAGGTATTCAATTTCTCCGTTTTTACGACCAACCTGCCGACATGTTCCTTCCTGTTCACAATATATGCTTGATGCTTTGAAGATACACGGGCCTTTCATCGGTCTGTTATTGGGAACCGGTCGAATTCTGAGATGCAGGCCGGGAGGCACTCATGGTTACGATCCTGTTCCGCTCTTCCGGTTCCGTCGTTACCGGCCATTGTCGGCAATATTTGGCGGATGGGGAAAGGAGAATAGATTAAAAAGATAAACCCTCTTTCGCTAAAGCTTACGCTTGCGCTGAAGCTTCAGCGTAGGCGCACAGAGGGTAACACAATCAGAAATTAAGTTCCTCTTTGAGATGCTTATATCCGGCACGGCTTACCGGAAGCTTGTCGCCTGAATGAAGGATTGCTATATAGCTGTCCTTCCCATAAGGCTCAATCCGTTTAATCTCCTCAACCTTTACAATGTATGAACGGTGAATTCTTACAAAATCGGCTTTTGGAAGATTATCTTCATAAAATTTCATTGTCTGTTGCTTCAAAGCTTTCCCTGTTGAATGGTATATCATTACATAATCATCCTGTGCCTCAACATACCTAACCTGATCAACCGGGATGATGTTAATTGAATTGGCTTTTCTGACAACAATCCTGCTTACGGGAGAGGATAGTTCAGGTCTTTTTGACAGCAACTGGCCTGCAGACTTCTGATCGCCTTTTCCTGAACCGATTTTTTCAATAGCCTTATCGATAGACTCTTTAAGTCGCTCCTTGTGATATGGTTTTAAAAGATAATCAACAGCATTTAGCTCGAAGGCCTTAATGGCGAACTGATCGTAAGCAGTAGTAAATATGATTTCCGGTCTCTCTTCAAGAACTTCCAGCATTTCAAACCCGGTGAGCTTTGGCATCTGGATGTCGAGAAAAACCAGATCAGGTTTCATCTCAGATATTGATTTCAATCCTGCAAAACCATCGGGACATTCAGCAATGACCTCTATCTCATTATAATCTTTAAGATAGTGTTTTAATAATTCACGTGCCGGCGCTTCATCTTCAATTATAATTGTTCTTAACTTTTTCATACTTAATTAGCAGGTATAAAGATTTTAACTGTGTAAATGCCATCTTCCCGGGTTGTTTTAAGGGAACCCTTGTTTCCGTAGGTTAACTCAATCCGTCTGATAACATTCAGAAGTCCGGTTTCTGTTCCTTTTGTTGAAGTTTGCCCCGGTTCATAATTATTGCTGATGGTTAATTTCATGTATCCATTTACAATTTTTGCGCAGGTAAATATTCTGACACTCTCTGTACTTTCATAAACGCCATGCTTCACGGCATTTTCGTAAAGTGGCTGCAGGAGCATTACAGGTATTTTAATGTCAAGGCAATCGTTTTCAATATTCTCTTCAGTAGTAAGTTTATCTCCGAACCTGACTTTTTCTATATCAAGATATAGCCGGAGGTTTTCAAGTTCACTTTGCAGAGAGACCGGCTGTTCGTCTTTTCTTGAAAGAGTATACCTCATAAATTCCGACAGTTTTACAACCATAATCCTGGCTTTTTCAGGATCAGTTATTGTGAGGGAACTGATGGAATTAAGACTGTTAAAGAGAAAATGCGGATTAATTTGTGACCGCAGCATTTTAAGTTCTGTCTCTTTTACAAGGCTCTCAAGCCGTGCTTCTTTAGCATTCTTTTCCGACAGATTGGTAAGGCTTATAAAAAGATAGTATGACAGGATTATGATTCCGTAAATAAAAACTCCGGTACCTATTCTGTAAGGGAATGTGGCATCCCAGTATGCCTGGTAATTATTTTGTTCAGGTAGTACCAAAAGCACAACATATTTCGTAATCACAACCCACAAACCGATTGAGATGGCTCCGCTGACAACAAGATTTAAGATCAGCGTTGTTGGCCGCATCTCACCCGTATTGAAGAAACTGAAGGGATACCACAATGAAAGGGCGATAACGGAATAGATCAACAAAGAGATTAAGCTATCGATCAGGCTTATATTAATAAAACTCCCGTAAGCAAAATAAAACAGCAGCGACTGGCCCATCGCAAGGAACAGCCAGGCCAGCCACCAGACTATCAGCCGTACTCTGTTTTGAAGCACAGGATGTTTCACGCAAGAGTCGTATTAATAACTTTTAACTTCTCCACCTCCGAAAACAACTGCCCCTTTAATCACCAGTTGCCTGGAAGTATCAATTGTTCTACCCGGGATCAATTTACGAGAGTCACCAAAGCCCCCCAAAACGGGAACAACCTCAATTTTTACGTTCCAGTCGTCGGGGACAATTATTGTGGCGCCACCGAACACGCATGCGAGTTCAAGTTCAGATACTCCGGGTGCAAGTTTTGCCTTTGTAAGGTCAATTTCGCTTCCGCCGAATACTGCGGTAACTTTTCCGCCTCTGAAATTATCTGACACAATCTGACGTTCTCCGCCACTGAATACATGAACATAGTCAATATAATCATCCCCTGACTGAGGAGTTGTTGAAACGGAATTCCATCCTTTTCGTTTGGAAAATATGAATACTATCCCGATTATTATGAAGATGGAAGGCCAGAACATATTCACATCAAATGTCTCCCTGAAAATATGAGGGATAAGAAAAAATGCTCCAACAGCCATAACAATGATACCTGAAGTTTTTCCTCCCGAGGATCCGATGGTTATTACCAGGCCTATTGTTACAAGCAGCATCGGCCAACTGAAAATAACATGATCAATAAAATCAGGGAAGAAACCGGTGTTCCTCATTACAAGGAATAGCCCAACCACGACAAGAATCACTCCGATAATTGCACGATTGTTCTGAAGATGATGATGTTCGCGCCTGTATTGGCGGTTATCATCTCTGTAGTTTTCATTTGTTTCCATAATCGTAAATTTATTTGTTTCTGAATTAAATACGTTAGTTTTTTCGTTTAAAAAATGAAGACAATATAAATGATAGTCCAACTAAGACAATTACTGCCGGCCAGTAGAAAATTTTGAGGAATTCCGGGGTAACAAAAAAGATATTGTCAAGCAAAAACCAGGTTCCTCCGGCTATCAAAAGCAAACCTCCGGTGAATTGCAGGTTAAGCAAAAGCAATACTCCAATGAATACCATTGCTGTCTCCCATGTAAAATAGCTGCTGACGCTCCCGAGGTTAAGCAGGTCATTGGTGGCAACGAGGAGCGCCAACCCCAGTACAATGAAGAACAATCCTATTCCCACCCTGGGATGATGTTCCCTGTCTCGTAAATGATGATAATCTATGTGTCTCATATTTGAAATTATTAAATCTGTACCAAAAGTAATTCTCGTTGTAAGAGTGACTAAGAGAAAATCGGTAAACAGCGCATTTCAATCGGTATTTGGTCTTTTAAGGCAATAAATGTTACTTTTTTGTTGATAATTTTTTTAATTGAAGAAGGATTCATATTTTTGCAAACCAAAATTTGAAGAGATGTCCGGAAGATATACCATACCGTTAAGAGGATTGAAAGAAGGACGCCACACTATTGAAAAAACTTGAAGAGCTTATTGTTGAAGAGGAAAATGAAAATGACCCACGTTGGGATGAATTGAAAAAACTAATGAATGATAATTAAATACATTTAAAATGGCACATCCTAAACACAAACATTCTAAGACCAGAAGAGATAAGCGCAGAACACACTACAAGGCAACTGCGCCTACAGTGGCAAGCTGTTCAAACTGCAGATCTTCGGTTCTGTATCACAGGGTATGTCCTGAGTGCGGATTTTACAGAGGCAAACTTGCTATTGAGAAGAAGGCAACAGCTTAACTTCTTTTAACTTAAAAAATGTAATATGAGAATTGGCCTTGATGTCATGGGTGGTGATTTTGCACCTGATGCAATCATTGAGGGTGCAGTAGATTCACTGCAGCATTTATCAGTTAATGAGAAGCTTGTCCTTCTTGGAGATGAAGCTTCCATTTACAGGAAACTGAGTGAGATGCAGATAGAGCCATCCCTGTTTGAAATTGTACACACATCCCAGGTAATTGAGATGGCTGATCACCCGGCAAAAGCTTTCTCACAGAAAAAGGATTCAAGCATTGCAGTTGGTTATGGAATGCTGAAAAGTGATGTTCTTGATGGTTTTTGCAGTGCTGGAAATACCGGTGCAATGCTGGTTGGAGCAAGCTATACTGTCAATGTGATCCCCGGTGTCTTAAGACCGGCTCTTGCAACAGTCTTACCATGTGTTGATAACCGCGATTCAGTTATCCTTGATATAGGGTTAAATCCTGATTGTAAACCGGATGTACTTCTTCAATATGGGATACTTGGAAGCATTTATGCAAAGTATGTTTTGGGAACAGAGAATCCAACAATCGGGTTACTCAATATCGGTGAGGAAGAGACAAAAGGAACTCCTGCTGTAAAAGCAGCGTATGAGTTAATGAAAGAACATCCCGGACTGAATTTTGCGGGAAATATTGAAGGAAATGCACTCTTCCGCGAAACGATGACGGATGTTATAGTTTGTGATGGCTTTGTAGGGAATGTTATTCTTAAACAGGCAGAAGCGTTCCATTATATTTATAAATCCAGAAATCTTAAAGACTCATATTTTGATCGTCTTGACTTCGAAAATATTGGAGGGACGCCAATAATCGGGATTAATGCCAATGTTGTGATCGGTCATGGAATTTCTAAAAGGAAAGCCATAATGAATATGGTTCTTCAGACCAGGGCAGTTGTACATGCCAATCTGGCTCAAAAGATTAAAGAAGCAATATAATTATGGAAAAAATACGGGCAGCTATTACTGGTATCAATGCCTGGGTTCCGGAATACAAGCTGACAAATCAGGCACTTTCAAAAATGGTTGATACCTCCGACGAATGGATCATGAAGAGAGTCGGAGTAAAGGAGAGAAGAATTCTTAAAGGGAAAGGGCGTGGAAGTTCGGATCTGGGAGAGCAGGCTGTACGTGGTTTACTATTAAAAACCAATACTGCACCTGAAGATGTTGATCTGCTGATTTGTTCCACCGTTACCCCCGACATGTTCTTCCCGGCAACTGCAAATATCATATCTGATAAGTGCGGAATTAAAAATGCATTCAGTTTTGACCTTAATGCAGCCTGTTCGGGATTTCTTTTTGCTTTGCAGACAGGAGCAGCTTATGTTGAAACAGGCAGGTATAAAAAAGTTATTATTGTCGGAGCCGACAAAATGTCGTCAATTACCGATTATACCGACCGGACTACATGCCCTCTCTTTGGAGATGCAGCGGGAGCCGTTCTGCTTGAACCTACCACTGAGGAATTCGGGATAATGGATTATATTTTTCATACCGACGGGTCGGGTCGGAAATTTCTTTACCTGAAAGCCGGAGGCTCTGTTAAGCCTGCCTCTCATGAAACAGTTGATGCTAAAGAGCACTTTATATATCAGGAAGGACAGACTGTATTTAAATTTGCTGTTTTAAACATGGCCGATGTAGCAACAGAGATTATGGAACGGAATAATCTCAAATCGGAAGACATTGCCTGGCTTGTTCCTCATCAGGCAAACCTTCGTATTATCGAAGCTACAGGACGAAGGATGGGACTTCCTCCCGAAAAGGTAATGATCAACATCGAGAATTATGGGAATACTACTTCGGCTACAATTCCCTTATGTATCTGGGAATATGAACAAAAACTTAAAAAAGGAGATATTCTGATACTTGCCGCATTCGGTGGTGGCTTTACCTGGGGCTCTATCTACCTGAAGTGGGCATACGATCCGAAATAAGCATTTCTTACATTATATTCACCCCCTTTTTGTTTCCCTTTTTTATTTTTATCTGCAATAGTTTTTATATTTGTGAGTTATTAAGTTTGAATCTCTAAACTTTTAAATATTATGGCAAAGTACAACGAGACAGATAGCACCACAATTAACCTTATTAGTAATGGAACAGATATAACCGGTGATATCAAATCCAATGGGGATATCCGTATCGATGGATCTCTTACGGGAAATCTCAACACAAAAGGGAAAGTTGTTATTGGTCCAACCGGAAAGGTGAGTGGGGAAGTTATTTGTAAAAACTCAGAAGTTTCAGGTATAATTGAAGGTAAAATAACTGTTGGTCAGTTACTTAACCTAAAAGCTTCTTCAAAAATAAACGGTGATATAGCTACTTCAAAACTTTCTATTGAACCGGGAGCAGTATTCTCCGGAAATTGCAAAATGAGTAATAACGATAATAATGGAGGAACAGCTACCGCGAAAGAAAAAGAATCCGAAAAGACCGGGAAACCAGGGTATTAGAGATTTCGCCAGATACTCAGGCATAGCATTCCAGATGATAGGTATTATTCTTGTTACAACCTGGGGTGGTATAAAACTTGATAAACTGACTGGCTTCGATAAACCTGTTTTTACAATAATCCTTTCCCTTCTTGGAGTCTTTGCAGCAATATATACAGCAGTGAAAGATTTTATTAAGTGATCCGCTCTTTTGAAACCACTTCATAAATATATTTTGTTACTACTATTATTAAATATCCTGTTACTTGGTACAGGATATTTTCTGGTTTCAGGTGAAATCCTTAATATCTTCTACAGGGATATTGCAATTCTATCCACTGTCTTTTCAATAATTGCACTTATAACTCTGGTCATTTTTTTAAGAGGTCAGACCAAAGAACCAGACAGCCAGACTCTCCATAGTATGGTCTCTGTAAGCCTTAAGTTTCTGCTTGAGTTGGTATTAGCTCTTGTTTGGTTTATTGTTGCTAAAAAAACATCTTTGCCATCTGTTTTAGTATTTTTTGTCTTATATTTAACATTCACCTTTTTTCCGATATTGGTTATATTGAAAACATTGAAAAACAAATCTTTATAAAAACGGGTACTGATTTGAAAACAAGAATTGTTATAGGTTTTTTCTTCTTTCTTATCCTTGCAGGAACAACTATTTCAGCCTTTGGTCAGGGAGTTGAAGAAAAGGCGGAGGGGAAAGAAAAATTCAAAGCCAGCACATATATCCTTGAACATATTGCTGATTCACATGAGTGGCATATTCTTACGAAAAAGAATGGAGAGAGCGTTGCTATTTATTTGCCTGTTATTGTTTTCAGCAAGGAGTCCGGCCTGAACATTTTTTCTTCAAAACGACTCGCTCATGGCCGTGAGTATAAAGGTTTTAGGCTTGAAGAGGAAGGCGACCTGAAAGGGAAAATTGTGTCGGTAAACAAGGAGGGGCAAGTTGATGAAGAGAATCTTCCTCTTGACTTTTCAATGACGAAAACTGTTATCGGGATGTTATCTGCTGCAATAATCGGACTGGTATTATTCCTGTCTCTTGCGCGTTCCTATAAGAAAACAGGTATCAGTCATCCAAAAGGTATTCAGCGTTTCCTTGAACCAATCATACTTTTTGTCCGCGATGATATTGCAATCCCCAATCTTGGTCTTCATAAATATGAAAAATACATGCCTTACCTTCTGACAGTATTCTTTTTTATATTGATCAACAATTTAATGGGACTTATTCCATTTCCTCCCCCTTTTGGGGCCAATGTTACCGGAAATATTGCAATTACTTTTGTTCTGGCCTTTTGCACATTCCTTATTACACAGTTCAGCGGCAATAAGTCATACTGGAGACATATTTTTGCTACGCCCGGAGTGCCCTTCTGGCTTCTGCCGGTAATGATCCCGGTAGAAATAATCGGGATCATTTCAAAACCCTTTGCACTTATGATCCGGTTATTCGCAAATATAACAGCAGGGCACATTATTGTGTTAAGTCTGATTTGTTTGATATTTATATTTGATTCACTTGCACTTGCACCGGTGTCGATATTCTTTGTGATTTTTATGGATTGCCTCGAACTTCTGGTGGCATTCCTTCAGGCATTTATATTTACCCTGCTTTCAGCATTATTTATAAGTCTGGCAGTGCAGGAACATCATTAAAAATTTTGTTTAACTAAATATTTGAATTATGACAGGTACATTAGCAGCATTAGGAGCAGGTCTCGCAGTAATAGGCGCAGGACTTGGTATCGGTAGAATAGGTGGATCGGCAATGGATGCAATAGCAAGACAGCCGGAAGCATCTTCAAAGATACAGATTGCCATGATCATTTCAGCCGCCCTTATTGAAGGAGCTGCATTGTTTGCAATTGTAGTTGCCCTTTTAGGAGGCAGCCCGCAGTAACTTAAAATGATGAAGCCTGCAACGGTTGGTTGCAGGACTTCATTTTTATTAAAACCGTTAAAACAACCTATATGATATTATTATCTAACAGCCTGACCTCTCCTGCAATCGGAACACTTGTCTGGTCAGCACTGATTTTTGTTCTGTTTTTTCTTATTCTGACAAAATTTGCCTGGAAGCCTATCCTGAATGCAGTTAAAGCAAGAGATGAGTTGATTAAAGGCTCTCTTGAATCTGCTCAAAAAGCCAGGGAGGAAATGTTAAAACTTCAGAGCGATAATGAGGCAATCCTGCGCAAAGCAAGAGAAGAACGCGAAGGTATCCTGAAGGAAGCCAGAGAAGTCCGTGACAAGCTTATTTCTGAAGCCAAAGGAAGGGCAGCAGAGGAGGCTGAAAAACTTGTTAAGAAAGCAAGAGCAGCGATAGAAAGCGAGAAAAGCAAAGCTCTTTCTGAGATTCACGAACAGGTGGCTACACTTTCAGTTGAGATTGCTTCAAAACTGCTGGGTAAAAAACTCAAACAGACAGGCGAACAGGAGAAACTGATTGATAACTACCTCAAAGAGATTAATTTCAATAAGAATTAGGAAGTAAAATCTGTAATGAACGACAGCAAAATATCCGTAAGGTATTCAAGAGCATTATTCCAGTCAGCACTCGGAAAAAAGATACTTGATAAGGTTAATCAGGATATGATCTTTATTTCGGAAGTCTGTAAAATCCCGGAAGCAAAAGAGTTCCTTCATAGCCCTATCATAGTTCCCTCAAAAAAGGTAGCGATATTTCACAAAATGCTGGGAGATAACGTGGAGGAAATCACTCTTTCTCTGATCGATCTGGTTGTGAAAAATGGCAGAGAGAGCTATATTCCTGCAATTGCCAGGGTCTTCATCCACGAGACAATGAAACACAAGGGAATAACAGAATCTGTCCTTACAACAGCAGTTAAGGCAGAGGCTAACGTCAAAAAGCAAATAGCAGATCTTATTTCGGAAGTTTTCAAGACGAAGGTTGTGCTTAAAGAAAATATTGACGCTGACATAATTGGCGGCTTTATTCTGCGGGTTGATGACAATTACATTGATGCCAGCATAAGGAATAAACTGCGGAAGATAAAAAAGAGCTTAAAGGAAGTGTAATAACCCCCGAAAATCAGAAAATTATTAATAAGGAATTTTAAGAGGATATAATATGGCAAATATTAAACCAGCAGAGGTTTCGAAAATTCTCAGGCAACAACTGGAAGGGATACAGACCGGGGTTGAACTTGAGGAAGTCGGAACTGTGCTTCAGGTTGGTGATGGAATCGTTCGTATTTACGGACTTTCAAATGCTCAATCGAACGAACTGATTGAATTTGAAAATGGAATTGAAGCTATTGTTCTGAACCTTGAAGAAGATAATATCGGAGCAGTATTACTCGGTCCTACAGAGGAGATAAACGAGGGTGATATCGTAAAAAGAACCGGACGGATTGCCTCTCTCGGAGTAGGCGAGGGATTATTGGGAAGAGTAATAACACCTACAGGACAGCCAATCGATGGGAAAGGTCCGATAAAAGGCGAACTTTATACCCTCCCTTTCGAAAGAAAAGCTCCGGGGGTTATTTTCCGGCAGCCTGTCAGACAACCTCTTCAGACAGGGATCAAGGCAATTGATGCAATGATACCAATCGGTCGCGGACAGAGGGAGCTGATTATCGGCGACAGACAGACAGGCAAAACAGCTATTGCCATCGATACAATTATTAATCAGCGTAGTAACTTTGAAAAGGGGAAACCGGTTTATTGTATCTATGTTGCAATAGGACAAAAAGGTTCAACAGTTGCCAATATAGCAGCAACACTTGAAGAACATGGCGCACTTCAGTATACAGTTATAGTACTTGCTACGGCTTCCGATCCTGCCGCTTTACAGTTCTATGCTCCTTTTGCCGGAGCTGCTATCGGAGAATTTTTCCGCGATACCGGCCGCGATGCACTAATAATTTACGATGACCTTTCAAAACAGGCCGTTTCTTACAGGGAAGTGTCACTTCTGCTTCGTCGTCCACCAGGACGTGAGGCTTACCCCGGAGATGTTTTCTACCTGCACTCAAGACTTCTTGAAAGAGCAGCGAAAATAATTGAATCAGATGAAGTTGCACAAAAAATGAACGATCTTCCTGAATCTATAAGGCACATGGTAAAAGGAGGAGGATCGCTTACCGCATTGCCTATTATTGAGACGCAGGCCGGTGACGTGTCGGCCTATATTCCGACTAATGTGATTTCTATCACCGATGGTCAGATATTTCTCGAATCAAGCCTTTTCAACGCCGGAGTGCGACCTGCAATTAATGTGGGGATCTCAGTTTCGAGGGTGGGAGGAAATGCCCAGATTAAGTCGATGAAAAAAATCGCCGGAACTCTGAAAGTTGACCAGGCACAATACCGCGAACTTGAAGCATTCTCTAAGTTTGGTTCCGACCTTGATGCCACAACTCTGGCAATTCTGAATAAAGGAGCCAAAAACGTTCAAATACTTAAACAGGGACAATATGCCCCGGTACCGGTCGAAAAACAGGTAGCAATAATTTATTGCGGAACAATGGGTCTTTTAAAGGATGTTCCGATTAACAAAGTAAAGATTTTCGAAAGTGAGTTTCTGGAGTATCTCGAACTTAAACACAGAGATGTTCTCGATAACCTTCGTGACGGGATACTTAATAGTGATATCACCAAAGTTCTCGAAAAAGTTGCTTCGGAGTTAGTTTTAAAATACCGTCCGCAATAACCAGGATCAGCTGAATAAATGAATTCTAAATGGCGAATTTAAAAGCAATAAGAATCAGGATAACCTCTGTTAAGTCAACCAGGCAGATCACTTCAGCAATGAAGATGGTATCTGCTGCCAAATTGCGGAAAGCTCAGGATAAGATTGTGAGACTCAGGCCATACGCAAATAAATTGCACGAGATACTGGTTGGCCTTTCTCAGAGTCTTTCGGACTCTGAAGTAGACAATATTTATGGAAGGGTATCTCCTCCTGAAAAAGTTCTTATTGTTGTGATCACATCTAACAGAGGTCTCTGTGGAGCATTTAATTCCAATGTCATTAAGGAAGCAAGAAGGGTCATTTCAGAAAAATATTATGATCAATTCAAAAATGGTAACCTGAAGCTTATGACGATCGGGAAAAAAGGATTTGATTATTTCAGGAAGCAGTCAGTAAATATGCTTCCCGAACAGAATAACCTGCTTCATGATCTTTCATTTGATAATGTTGCCCGGGTGGCAGAACAGGTTATGAGCAGTTTTATAACAGGGGATTTCGATAGGGTGGAGCTGATCTATAACCAGTTTAAGAACGCGGCAGTACAGAACCTGACCAATGAATTATATCTTCCTGTTGAAACAGTTCCTGCCGGAAAAGTTAAAACAACTCCGGTTGACTATATTTATGAACCTAATCAGGAGGAAATTATTAAAGAACTAATACCTAAATCCTTAAAGATTCAATTTTACAAAGCAGTTCTCGATTCGTTTGTAGCTGAACATGGTGCCAGAATGACCGCAATGCATAAAGCAACCGACAATGCAACCGGTATGATCAGGGATCTGACACTTTTATACAATAAAACCAGGCAGGCAACAATAACAAACCAGATACTAGAAGTTGTAAGTGGCGCAGAAGCGCTTAGAGGTTAATAGTAATTGATTATCAGGATTATTAAAAAAACATAATGTTCAATCAATCTGATCTAAAGAATTTAGTCGATAAGTCTATAATAAATCTTTCGTATAATACGGAAGCAGGAAAACTTTATGACCCGGTAAAATATATTCTTTCAATTGGAGGTAAAAGATTAAGGCCCGTTTTGGCCCTCATGGCGTGCAACCTTTTTAATGATAAAATTGATGAAGCAGTAATCCCCGCCACGGGGCTGGAGGTGTTTCATAACTTCACTCTGGTTCATGATGATATAATGGATCAGGCTCCGGTAAGAAGGAACTTCCCAACAGTTCACAGTAAGTGGAACACTAACCAGGCAGTGCTGTCAGGCGATGTGATGGCATTTATTGCCAATGATTGTTTTTTACAAGCTCCACCCGGGTGTATGTCAAAAGTTTTCAGGGTCTTCAACAAAGCAGCTATTGAAGTATGTGTCGGGCAGCAACTTGACATAGACTTTGAAAAAGCAATTATTGTTTCGGAGGATGAATATTTAAGGATGATAGAGCTGAAAACAGCGGTTCTTTTGGCGGCATCAGCTAAAATTGGTGCTATAATCGGGGGCGCAGATGACAAGGATTCTGAACTTCTTTATGAATTTGGCAGGAACCTTGGTCTGGCTTTTCAGATACAGGATGACCTGCTTGACATTTATGGGGATATTAAAGTATTTGGCAAAATTCCGGGAGGTGACATTATTTCAAACAAAAAAACCTTCCTTTTGGTGAAAGCACTCGAAATCGCATCTGGGGAGCAGCATAAACGGCTTCAGGAACAGTTTGCCATGAAAGAGTTTGATCCGGAGACTAAAGTTAAAAAAGTTATTGATTTATATGATCAGCTCAACATTAAAGCTGTTACGGAGAACATTGCTAATGATTATATAAACACAGCCTTCAGTCTGCTTGATAAGATCGGGGCAGTAAAGGAAAGAAAAAAAGAGCTGGCACAAATTACCTGCTCACTTATAGGAAGAAACAGGTAGTCTACATATCTGAATACACGGCAATAAGAACCTGATAAAGAATTAAAAAAATGAACTTTTTAACAAAACAGAATTTATAAAGCTATTAGTCGGTATGAAACACAAAAATTATTAATTTTGTATCTTCTGAAAAAGAATCAAATAAATAACTAAGATATATGTCACAGAATATCGGGAAAATCAGCCAGATCATTGGACCAGTGGTTGATGTTAGTTTTGAAAGGCAGGGTTTTGAAATGCCTGATATTTATGACGCTCTTGAGATAAAAAGGGATGACGGCTCCATGCTTGTTGTAGAATGCCAGCAACATATAGGTGAAAGAACAGTACGCACAATTGCCATGGACTCAACAGATGGCCTCCGCAGAGGAATGGATGTCGTGGCAACCGGGTTGCCGATTACAATGCCTATCGGAGAACAAATTAAAGGCCGGCTTATGAATGTTACCGGAGAATCAATCGATGGGATCGGACCTCTTGATAAAAAGGGAGGATACCCCATACATCGCAAACCACCAAAATTTGAGGAACTTTCAACAGAAAAAGATGTCTTGTATACAGGTATTAAAGTGATTGACCTTATTGAGCCTTATTCAAAAGGCGGAAAAATCGGACTCTTTGGTGGTGCCGGAGTTGGAAAAACTGTCATTATCCTTGAACTGATCAATAATATCGCGAAAGCATACTCGGGGCTATCTGTTTTTGCAGGAGTAGGAGAAAGAACCAGGGAGGGCAACGACCTTCTTCGTGAGATGCTTGAAGCAGGTGTTATAACATATGGAAAGGCTTTTCTTGAAAACATGAAATCGGGGGGATGGGATCTTTCAACAGTCGATAAGGATGCTCTTAAGGAATCAAAACTGACGCTCGTGTTTGGCCAGATGAATGAACCCCCAGGAGCAAGGGCAAGGGTTGCTCTGTCTGGACTTTCAGTTGCTGAGCATTTCAGGGACGGCGATGGGAAAAGCGGAGGAAGGGATATTCTTTTCTTTATGGATAATGTCTTCAGATTTACCCAGGCGGGTTCCGAAGTGTCAGCCCTTCTTGGAAGGATGCCTTCAGCAGTTGGTTATCAACCGACACTTGCTACCGAGATGGGGATAATGCAGGAGAGGATTACTTCAACAAAGCATGGATCAATAACCTCTGTTCAGGCAGTATATGTCCCCGCGGATGACCTTACTGACCCGGCCCCCGCTACTACATTTGCTCACCTCGATGCCACGACAGTTTTAAGCAGAAAAATATTTGAACTTGGTATTTATCCTGCTGTTGATCCACTTGATTCTACATCAAGAATCCTGACTGCAGAGATCGTGGGTGAAGCCCACTATAACTGTGCACAACGGGTAAAAGAGCTGCTTCAGAGATATAACGAATTACAGGATATAATTGCTATTCTCGGTATGGACGAACTTTCCGAAGAAGATAAACTTGTCGTTCACCGGGCAAGAAGAGTGCAGAGATTTCTTTCACAACCCTTTCAGGTTGCTGAACAATTCACAGGTATTAAGGGAACCCTCGTTTCAATTGAAGATACAATCAAAGGATTCAACATGATTATGGACGGGAAGGTTGACCAGTATCACGAATCTGCATTTATGCTTGTCGGAACGATCGAAGACGCAATTGAAAAGGGTGAAAAAATACTTGCTCAGTAAAAATAATCACACGGGATGAAAATAGAGATTATCACACCTGACAAAAAAATATTTGAAGGAGAAATTAAATCTGTCAGGGTTCCCGGTAAAAAAGGATCCTTTCAGGTATTAAAGGATCACGCGCCCATTGTCTCTACTCTCGACAACGGATCTGTCATTATTGTTGACTTGAAGGGGAAGGAGACAATATATGAGATCAATGGAGGCGTAATTGAAGTAAAGGCGAACAAAATAATTCTGCTTGCAGATTCAGTGAGATAAGATATATCAAATGACACCTGATGAATTTCGCAAACATGCCCATGAACTGGTCGAATGGATGGCCGGTTATATGGAAAATGTTGAGAATTATCCGGTGAAATCATCAGTAGTGCCCGGCGAAATTTTTAGTAAGATACCCGATAGCCCTACCACATATCCGGAATCCTTCGATTCTATTATAAAGGATATCGATGAAATAATAATGCCTGGTATAACCCACTGGCAGAGTCCGAATTTTTTCGCATATTTTCCTGCAAACACAAGCCCTCCGTCAATACTTGCCGAAATGCTCATTGCAACTCTTGGCTCCCAGTGCATGATCTGGGAAACCTCGCCGGCAGCAGCAGAGCTCGAGGAGAAAATGATGATCTGGCTAAGGGATTTGATCGGGCTTCCTTCCGGATTTGAAGGCGTAATCCAGGATACCGCTTCAACTGCTACACTCGCAGCAATAATTACCGCGAGAGAAAAGATCACCAATTTTTTAATTAACAGTGAAGGTGCTGAACATGCAGGAACCCTTAAAGTATATTGTTCAGATCAGGCTCATTCATCTGTTGAAAAGGCTGTAAAAATTTGCGGAATCGGCAGGAAAAACCTGGTTAAGATATCTGTAAAAGAGGACTTTTCGATGGATCCTGAAAAACTGAAAGAAGCAATCATCCATGACAAAGAAAGAGGACACATTTCTTGCTGTGTGGTTGCAACAATAGGTACGACAGGAACCACCGCCGTTGATCCTTTAAGGGCCATTGGAGAGATCTGCCGGGAAAATGGTATCTGGCTCCATGTTGACGCCGCGATGGCCGGAACAGCCCTTATTCTGCCTGAATTTCAGTGGATGCTTGATGGCAGGGAATATATCGACAGTTTTGTTTTCAATCCCCATAAATGGATGTTTACCAACTTCGATTGCAGTGCATATTTTGTAAAGGATGTCGGAGCACTCATTAAGACCTTTGAGGTGCTTCCGGAATATCTTAAAACAAGAACCAGAGGTAAAGTGAATGATTACCGGGATTGGGGTGTCCCTCTCGGACGAAGATTCAGGGCATTAAAACTCTGGAGTGTAATTAGATCATATGGAACAGAAGGACTCCGGGATAAAATAAGATATCATATCAGCATAGCCGCCCGGCTTTCAGAAATGATCTCAAAAGAAACTGACTTTGAAATACTTGCCCCTGTTATTATCAGTGTTGTTTGTTTCCGGTACGATCCTGCCGGGTATAGTAATGATCAGATTAATGCTTTAAATGAAAAGCTGATTCACCAACTTAATGATTCCGGCAGATTATACCTGAGTCATACGGTCTTAAACGGCAAATATACACTCAGGATGGTCACTGCCCAGACTAATGTCACTCTTGAGCATGTTGAAAAAGCATGGGACCTGATAAAGAAGACTGCCCGAAATTTAAATTTCTGAACAGATTACATCGGTTTCCTGCCGATAGTCATTCCATATAAGTCGATGTTGAATAACAACTCAAAAGAGGGCGATTCGCTTATCTTCTTCCAGGCAGTCTGAACTCCGCCGGATATCATAAAAGGAATCCTCAGAATATGAAAATCTGCCATCAGTTCAAATCCAAATGATCTGAAAGACTCTTTATAGGTATGATTGTAAAGGGGAATCAGGCCATTGGCAGTGTTTTTATAAAAGGAATTGCCTGGTCCTGAAGCATAATCATAAAACAGACCGGTGCGTATCCTCTTAAGATAAAGAAGACTTGAGACATTAAAATCCGGATATGCAAGAGGCAAAACATAATCAACTGAAAGAAAATCAAATTCCTTCGAAATAATATTCTTATAACCACGGGGAAACGAAACCCTGTTTCCAAACAAGGATTTAGCCGGAATCTGCTTTTCTTTTTCAATTCGGATTTTTATACCATTGTTAGGGAAGAATCCGGGAAAATAAAATGAAGTCTTCATAGATATTGCCGATCCGTAAATCTTCTTGTCGAAAGGTGCGAAAGAGTAATTCAGATCGATTATCTGTGCCCATTTTGGGTATATATCGCGTATTGCAGATTTGTGATAATTGGAAAAAAACAACCTTCCTGAAAGTATTAACTGGCCATCATCATAAGTATCTGATTTCCTGATATAGATATAGTCGTTTCTGTAATCCGATGTAATTGATGGCCGGAGATATTCAGAGAATTTACCGGAAGAGAAATGGAGCGGAACTGAAACCGTATTTAAAAATCTTATTCCAGACTGAATTTCAGAAGGCTCGCCACCGGCTTCTCCGATATTAGATATTCGTGGCTCACCATAATCCAGTCGTGATTCAAAAACCGGATACCATCCCTTCCAGGTAATTCGTGAATGAAGTACATGGTTTTTCTCTTGTGAATATTCATAACCTATTGAAGAGATCAAGGTACTTAAATGATTCTGGGTCATAATGGAAACCCCAGGCCTGACTGCTGTAGGATCGGCCTTTATTTCTTCAATATTTGCATAGAATGGCATCCAGCTGTGGAATTTGAAAAGATGCTGCCATTTCCTGTAGGGTTCAGGTGTATAAACAGTACCGGCCTTAATATCAGAAGTTTGAGGTTTTATGTCAAAACGATTTATCAGGAAAGATGATGAATTATCGGTTTTATTAGTCCTACCCGAAACCTCAGAAAGTGTGGTACTGCAGATATTATTTCCCTGGGAGGTATAATCACTGAAAATAATCTTACCCCCGAACAGACTAAGATCACTGACTCCAAATCTGGATCTGGTCAATGATGTTATTTTTCTATCGGGTGTTCTGAGGTAAATATTATCGGTCCCCGACAAGGAGCTGATAAAAAAGAGTGAATCGTTTCTCAGGAAAGAAGATTGTAGATCTTCTCTGCCAACCTCAACAAGAGTCTCCCATTCCTGGCTTGCTAAAGAGTATGACATGATTCCCTCCCCAGCATCTGTTAAGAAAATAACAGTAATTTTCCAGCCTCCTTCTGCCCACTGAGGGCGCTGAAGATAGGCATTACCGGGAGCAGGAACAGACTGAAGGACAGATCCGGTTTCTGCATCAATTAAGACAATATTATTAATGCTGTTGATGGTATTTTCGATAGCGGCAATCTTCCTCCCATCGGGAGAAAGAGATGCTGAAAGGTACCTGGATTTACGGGACAACCTTTTGATCTTATTGTTACTGAGATCCATAAGTTTGATAATCGAATAGTCTCTGTTTTCCCATCTTGGATCGGATTGGGTTTCAACCCATACGAGCTTTCCGTTTGCATAAGAGATGAACCAGGGATACATCTGTCCGGGTGTATGTATTTTTTTTTCTGATTTTTCTGATGGGTTTATTAACACAAATGAAGGGGGTGCCGCTAGCGAGGTTTTAATAGCAATAATGCTGTCAGTGCCGGCAAAGACCGGGGAATAATAATTAATAAATTTCCCCTCCCTGGCAGGATTTAGTGTTTCGTAAAACAAGGCATTATTTTCTGAAACGTCTTTTGTCCATATTGTCTTAAGAGTGTTGAAGGTTTCCTTAAAAAGTGATTTTTTGGTTATGCCGGCACTCCTTGAAAGGCTTATATTGACCGGGTTAAGAGTAAAAGGTTGTTTGGCAGTATAATTAAGGACTCTATTCCATATCTGGGGATCGTATTTTGCCAGGGCCCATGTTACCATTTGATAGCCCGATTGATAATGGTCGGGAATATAATCCCTGTATGAGCCGTTGACTATCTTGTCGTACTTGTACATGCTGCCTTGTTCAACTGCAATTGCTTTCAGCTGTTTCTGGAATGAGGGGCTTCGTCCTCTTCCTGATTCTGTCAGTGCCGATTCGGCAAAAACAGCATTACCCTCAAGGTACCAGAGAGGTAAAAGGGAAGCAACAATTCCGGTGAACTGTTCCCCGAAAATCAGCGACATTGCTTTTGAGAAGCCTTCGTTTAATGATTCCATCTGAAACACATGAGTAAGTTCATGTATAGCGAGTTGTCTTTCCGGGTCAAGAGGAATTGTGTTCTGTACAGGGGTGGGGTATATTTCCATTCGCCGGGGAGCCCATGCAACATAACCGTTTGATTGGGTGGAAAAATTGTGAATAACCACAGGGATTTTAAACTTTCTTTCGGGAAAAAGCGAAACAAGTTTTGAATATGCTTCTTCAAGCGATTGAGCGAAAGCCATTCCTCCGGAGCCATAAGCCTCAGGGTAAATGACCGTAAACCTGCCGGTCTTTATCTGCATCCATTTCAGAGAAGCAGGATCTTGCCCTGTATCGTAATATTGCGCAAAAGTAACCTGCGCGAAAAGTAAAAAAGTTGTATATAAAAGGATTACCGGATATCTCATTTCAGGAATTATTGCTCAAAAATAGTAAAATTAGTGAGCCATATCCCGTTGGCGATAGTATGAAAAAAATAAGTATTTTCGTCATCTGAATTATCAAAGAATATTCTTTCAAAAAAAGATAATAAGGAATGAAGAATTACAAGGTGATAAACAACATATCAGGGTGGGTAGTTTTTATTGTCGCCGCCGTTACCTATCTAATGACCATTGAACCTACAGCAAGTCTTTGGGATTGCGGTGAATTCATAGCTTCTGCATTTAAGCTTGAAGTTGGTCATCCCCCCGGCAATCCGGTATTCATGGTTCTGGCACGGTTTTTCACTCTTTTTGCAGCAGGAGATACATCAAAAGTTGCTGTGATGGTTAATGCAATGTCGGCACTGGCAAGTGCATTTACTATTCTGTTTCTTTTCTGGACTATTACCCATCTGGCAAGAAAAATCCTTTTAAAGAATAAAAATCCTTTTAATTCCGGAAGGATTGTAGCAGTAATGGCTGCAGGTATGGTCGGAGCACTGGCATATACTTTTTCAGACTCGTTCTGGTTTTCTGCAGTTGAAGGTGAAGTATATGCGACATCATCTCTGTTTACAGCAGTTGTTTTCTGGGCAATCCTTAAATGGGAGGACGTGGCAGAAGAAAAATTTGCCGACAGATGGATAATTCTTATAGCTTTCCTGATGGGACTTTCCATAGGAATACATCTTCTTAACCTCCTGGCAATCCCTGCAATAGTACTGGTATATTATTTTAAGAAATTCGAATTTTCATGGAAGGGATTATTTATCTCATTAGCTACTTCCGTTATACTTCTGGCGCTTCTGATGTATGGAATAATGCCCGGAGTTGTAACAATTTCTTTAAAATCCGATCTGTTTTTTGTGAATACACTGGGTCTTCCTGCCAATAGCGGAATGGTGTTTCATATAATGCTTATTGCAATCCTGTTTATTTTTGCTGTAAAATTCTCGTTTACTTCATCAAATAATGCAAAAAACGCATCATTTGCGATAGCTGCCCTTTTCTTCACAGGAATATGGGTAATATCCGGATCAGCTGTTTTTAATATATTGATGCTTATTATAATATCCGGAGTTGTATGGTATATGGCCGGCAAAAGCAGAACGACACTAAATACAGCTCTAACAGCAATAATGGTTATTCTGATAGGCTATTCTTCCAATGCGATTATTGTGATAAGATCTTCTGCCGGCACCCCGCTTAATGAGAACAATCCATCGAATCCGGATAATCTACTTTATTTTCTGAACAGGGAGCAATATGGTCAGCAACCTTTGTTCAGGGGAGTAGTTTATAATGTTCCTGTCCCTGATTACACTGAAGGTAAACCAAAATATGCTCTTGAGAAAGGAAAGTATATCATAACAGGTCATGACGTTGAACGGGTATATGATCCAAGATTCATTACTCTTTTTCCAAGAATGTGGAGCACTCAGAGTGATCACCAGGCAGTCTACGAGGAATGGGGAAGGGTTAAGGGAACTCCGATACAGGTTACAGACCAGAATGGGGTAAAGAAGGTGGTTAAGAAGCCAACTTTTAGCGAGAATATGAGATTTATGCTTTCATACCAGTTCGGATACATGTATTTCAGATATTTCATGTGGAACTTTTCAGGTAAGCAAAACGATACACAGGGAACAGGAGGTGCAGTAAACGGTAACTGGATCACCGGAATAAAATTTCTGGATGAACCAAGGCTTGGGACCTTTGATTTGCCGGGAGATATGAAGAGCGACACATCAAGGAACAAATATTACCTTCTGCCATTTCTTCTGGGCATGGTAGGGATGTTCTATCATTTCAACCGCGATAATAAGAACTGGGGGATAATTTTACTCCTCTTCATAATGACCGGAGTTGCAATTGTATTTTACCTTAATCAATCTCCTAACCAGCCCAGGGAAAGGGATTATGCGTATGCAGGATCATTTTACTTTTTCTCGGTCTGGATTGGGCTGGGAGTACTGGCTCTGTTCGAAGGGATCTCTAAACTGGCAGGCGAAAAGATTGCTGCCCCCGTTGCCGGGATATTATGTTTTTTTGCTGTTCCTGCCGTTATGGGGTCGGAGAACTGGGACGATCACGACCGATCGGGCCGTTATCTGGCAAGGGATGTGGCATTTAATTACCTGAATTCATGTGCTCCGGGGGCAATACTTTTTACTAACGGAGATAACGACACTTTCCCCTTATGGTATGCTCAGGAGGTTGAAGGAAAAAGGACCGATGTACGGGTTTGCAACCTGATGCTCCTTAATACAGACTGGTATATCAACCAGATGAAAAATAAGGCATATGAATCAGACCCGCTCCCGGTTTCTCTTCCCGTTAAAAAGTATTATGATGGAATAAACGATCAGGTTTACATTATCGAAAAGACAAAAGAGCCTGTTGACATATCAACAATAATTGATTGGATAAACAGCGATAACAAAGGAACTAAAGTACAGGTTTCTGCTACAGAAATACTCGACATTATTCCATCAAGAACTATCAGGATTCCTGTTGATGCAGCAAAGGTAATTGCATCGGGGACTGTTAAGCCGGAAGACGCAAGTAAAATTGTTCCATACATTGATATTAAGCTTAAAGGGGGTTACATACTTAAGAGTCAGCTGATTGTGCTGGATATTCTGGCACATAATAACTGGGAGCGCCCGATTTATTTTGTTACAGGATACCACAACGATGCTTTTGGCCTGGAAGAGTATTTTCAGATGGAGGGGCTTGCTTTCCGTTTGGTGCCGATAAAATCCCAAAATAAAAACTGGATTGAATATGGCCGGATTGACACAGATATTTTATATGAAAATATGATGAAAAATTTTGTGTGGGGAGGGGCTAAGGAGAAAGGAGTAAATATCGATTATAATCACAGGCGTACAATTATTGTTGTTAAGGCCAGATTGAATTATGCGAGGCTTGCAAAGGCTCTTTCTGCCGAAGGAAAGAATGAAAAGGCAATCGAAGTACTTAATTATTGTATGGAGATGCTCCCTCTCGAAAAAATCTCATACGATCCTTATATGGCTGATATTATTGAGTCGTATTATGTTGCAGGAGGAACAGAGAAAGCGGTTGAAATGACTAAGGCATTCTGTGATTACTATTATGAGCGACTTGATTATTACCTTAAACAGAATCCATATATTATCAATTCCGCAGAATTTGAGATTCAGACAGCGATTCAGTACACATCACGTGTTGCGAGCGCCTGTGCAGCAAACGGGAAACCTGAAATGGCTGAAGAGATAAATAAAAAACTGGAGAGCTATTACGCGAATTATGTCAGGATGCTACAGCCTGCCGGAAGGTGAAAACAGAGGATTAGTATATATGGGAAACAGGAATCTCTGATTTAAGGTATTTCTCAAGCAGGAAAAATATCTTTTCGGGGTAAATGGGTTTTAGCACATACTCATTGCATCCTGCAATATAAGCATCGGTTTTTGCCTGCTCAGAAGAATATCCTGTAATCATGATAGCAGGAATATTTTTTCTCTCTTTCCGGAAGATTCTTATGCATTCGATTCCGTTAATAAGAGGAATAAGGAAATCCATGAAAACAAGATCAATTATGTGATTCCCCTGGTTTAAATAATCAACAAATTCTTTTCCTGTGTGAAAGATTTTAACATCAGCTCCCGAGTTTTTAAGGAGTATTTCATAATATCTGATTGATGGCACATCATCTTCAACAATAACTATATGTTTGCCTGTAAGTTCTAAATTGCTGATATTCAGGGCCATTTATGGATTTGTTTAAACTCGTATAAAATTACGGTAAGAAAAAGATAGCGAACCTGTTTATCTCAGCAGTTATTAACATTTTATCAACACT
>JBAWXY010000009.1:0-33729 GCA_037143835.1 Bacteroidota bacterium | reverse complement strand
GGGGGTAAATCTAAAGGCTGCGCTCCGGTTCTTTTGTTCGTCCAAAAGAAACGAACCAAAGAAAAGGGCGCCGGAAATGACAAATTTTGGCCGTCCGTACGCCTGCTACGCAAGCCCTGTTGGCGCTACCGTCCGGCCAAAATTTCGCGCCATTTCCGGTTTGCCATCGCGCCGCTAAAGAACTTATCATGTTTAATGGAAAAAAACCACATTATTCACAAAATTCTCTAAGGTCATTCTTTAAAGTTCCCCTCCCGGGAGAGCCTGCCCCGAACGAAATGAGGGGGGCCAGGGGTGGGTTTTGTTTTTCTTCTCACACCATTTGGCTTTGTTACGGTTCCGGTTTGCCAGCACTCCCCTGAAGAAGTTGCCTTGTTTAATAAAACAAATTACCTTTTTTTCCAAATTCTCTGAAGCCGTTTAAGATCCACTCTCATAAGAACCATTGATTGCATTATTTATACTCCCTTTCTGTTACGCGATTGACGAGGGTTATCAATCTAATCTTCTGGTTGCCGGGAACGATCTTTGGTGTCCCGAATACATCAGGAGCAGTTTTTGAATTCTCTATTCCCTTCCAATTGAACTGTTTCCAAAATGGAAACAACTGAATTTTCTTTAAAACATATCTGATTATAAGTTATTCTTATAAATTTGAAATAAATAATCATTACAAACCAGCCATTAATTATTGAAATGAAACTATCTATAAAATTTGTTCTGCTCCTGTTTGTTTTTTTCATAATCAACACAAAACCATTATTCTCCTTCATTTCAGCTCAGTCTGCCGGATCTCAGCAAGATACTCTGCTAAAGCAAAGCGCAACCAAACAACCAGTCTATACAACTTCCCGTCTAGTGTCTGCTAAACCGGTGATAGACGGGAAGCTCGATGATGAATGCTGGAAGGCAGGCACTTGGGCAGCCGATTACACACAGTTTATTCCAAAGGAGGGGGCTAAACCCACCTATCCGACCGAGTTGAATATTCAGTATGATGACAAGAACCTTTATATAGCCTTTCGTGCGTTCGACGGGGAACCTGACAAAATTCTGAGGTTAGCCGGTGTGCGTGATGAAACTGTTGGTGATATGGTTGGCATAACCCTTGACAGTTACCGCGATTACCGAACAGGATTTGAGTTTACAATGACCGCATGGGGTCAGAAGGTTGATCTGGTTTTATTCAACCCCATGAACTGGGATTTCAACTGGAATGCTGTATGGAAGGGGAAAGTCGGAACGGAAGATTCAGCCTGGGTAGCCGAACTTGAGGTTCCTTTGAGTCAGTTGCGCTACAGCAGCGAAGATGAACAGGTTTGGGGAATGCATACCTGGCGGTGGATATCGAGGCTTCAGGAAGAAAGTAACTGGGAGAAACAAAGTAAGACCGGCCCGGGGATGCTCTATAATTTTGGAGAGTTACGGGGCATCAAAGGATTAAAAAAATCCCGCCGGCTCGAAATTATGCCTTTTGCCCTCGGAGATCTCAGAACAATGAAAAAAGAACCGGGGAACCCGTTTGCCGATAAAGGAAGAGCATGGGGAGGGAATATAGGACTTGACGCCAAGATCGGTATTTCAAGCAACTTCACTGTTGATCTGACTGTTAATCCTGATTTCGGACAGGTAGAATCCGATCCTTCCGTTATGAATTTATCGGCATTTGAAACCTTTTATGAGGAGAAACGGCCTTTCTTCCTTGAGGGTTTAACTATTTTTGATTATAAATTTGACAACCAGAGCCTGTTTTATTCAAGACGGATCGGGCATTCTCCATCCCTGACTGTAAATCCGAATGATAGTTTGTTTGTAAATTCACCTGATAAAACTACTATTCTCAGCGCAATCAAGTTCAGCGGAACAACTTCAAAAGGGTTATCAGTAGGGCTGATACAAAGTGTGACAGCAAATCAATATGCAAGGCTCAGTGATCCTGCGGGTAACAGGAGCAGCAGGAAAGTTGAACCTCTTACCAACTATATGGTTGCACGTATCCAGAAAGGATACAATGCCGGTACAACAGTGGTCGGGGGAATCCTGACATCTGCAAATCGTTTCATTAAAGATAAAAACCTGGAGTTCCTCAGCAGCGATGCATACACAGGAGGTCTGGATCTTTTACATCACTGGAAAGATAAGGAGTTTTTTATTGATGCCAGACTGATAGGCAGCTATGTGATTGGCAGTAAGGAGGCAATTACTGAGTTGCAACAATCATCTGCCCGTTATTACCAGAGACCAGGGGCAGACTATCTCGGATTTGATACCACAAGTACGGATTTAAGCGGTTTTGGAGGTAAGTTCAGGATCGGAAAAGGTTCCAAAGGATTCTGGCGGTATTCAACAGGGGGCACATGGCTTTCTCCCGGTCTCGAACTAAATGACCTGGGTTATATGAATACTGCTGATGAAATCAATCAGGAAAATGAAATATCATACTTTGTTAACCAGCCGGTCTCGATATTTCGTACATATAATATAAGTCTGGAGCAGTTCAATACCTGGAACTTTAGTGGCGCTTACCTTGGATCAGGTGGCCATCTTTCATTTACTTCAGAATTCAAAAACCAATGGAGTTTCAGCACAAATCTCATATATCATTCGAAAGCTCGTGACACCAAGATATTACGCGGTGGATATGACATGATAATGCCATACAACATTATGTCGTTTGGCAGTCTGAGAACTGATCAGTCAAAAAAAATCACAGCCGGATTTGAATACAGCTACGAAAAATCCGGCAATAATTCTGCATCAGGTTTTCAGCTTGTACCTGGCATTACCTATCGTCCAATTAATAACCTGAAAATCGGACTGACTGCAAACTATGTGGATAACCATGACAGGCTTCAATATGTAGCCACAAGGTATTTTACACATGGTAACAGCTATATCCTTGGTACAATCGATCAGAAAACACTTGGGCTGACATTCAGGGTGGATCTGAACCTGACTCCCGAGTTTTCAGTTCAATATTATGGTAGTCCTTTTGTCTCACGTGGCAGTTATTCAGAGTTTAAGCATATTACAAATCCTGAGGCAAAAGTTTATGATGACCGGTTTGCCCTTTATACAAATGTGATTCTGTCAGACGGAAAATATTTACTTGATGAAAATTATGATTTCGCTCCTGATTATTCAATTGGTAATCCCGATTTCAACTTTCATGAGTTCCGCTCTAACCTTGTTGCCAAATGGGAATACCGCCTGGGATCTTTCATCTATCTCGTCTGGTCAAGCGAAAGGACAGGAAGGACAGGTTCCTCTGAAGCTTCCATCGGAGATTCTTACAAGCAGCTCCGCAGTGTCTTTCCGAATAATATTTTTCTTATTAAATTGAATTATTGGTTCTCGTTGTAATTCAATAAATTTTTAATAAAGGTGAACCAAAGAAAAGCAAAATGATTAATTCGAATATTACTTTCAGACATATTGAAAAAAAAGACAATAAAGAAATTGCAGATCTTATCCGTACAGTCTTCAGAGAGTTTAAAATAGACCGGCCGGGAACTGTATACTTCGACCCGACTACAGATGACCTTCATACATTGTTTCAGAAACATGGTTCCATCTACTGGATTGCAGCAGAGGACGGCAAAATAATCGGAGGGTGCGGTATTTATGCAACTCCAGGCTTGCCTGAGGGCTGCGCTGAACTTGTAAAGCTTTATCTGTCTTCTTCTCATAGGGGCAAAGGTATAGGCAGACATCTTCTCGAAAAAAGTATTGAGTCGGCAAAAAAATCGGGATACAGTCAACTGTATTTAGAGTCTCTGCCGGAACTTGACAAAGCCATAGGGCTGTATGAAAAAGCAGGATTTAAATTTATTCCCGGACCACTGGGTAATTCAGGTCATTTCGGTTGTAATATCTGGATGCTCTTAAACTTGCACAATATCAGATAGTACTGGTAAACCATGATATGGAGAAATCTCCCATTTCAGAAAAATCTGTTGATCATTGAAATATTTTTAATACTTTAACGGTCTAATGATTTAGGAATTGATCGATAAAAAAATAGAAGATGAACCGAGCATGTTTTACAAACACAACCGAGCTTGCGAGCTCAGCGAAGCTAAACTTTTGAGTAATATAATCCTAAACATGCAAGCTCCATCATACCATTAAAAACAATTATATTATGATGAAAAAAATATTAATTATTACTGGTACTGTTGTTGCAATTATAGCTTTGATTGTCTTCAATAAAATGACCTCTAAGAATAAGATCTTTAATGCTTATACAGAGGTTAAAAAAGGTGTTTTTGAAATATCTGTTTCAAATTCCGGTGAATTAATAGCCGAAAAATCAATTGATATCAAAGGACCCGAGATAGGACAAGGCTCCAATCAAGGTCGCAATCAGGGTAACAATCGACAAGGTCCTCAATCCAGGGGTGGCGACATGCATGCAATGGATCTTAAGATACAGGACATTGTGCCCGAAGGCACAATAGTTAATGAGGGTGATTATATTGCACAACTTGACAGAACATCTTATGACAACACCCTGAAGGATGAGCGTGAAAATCTTACAGTGTTCCAAACAAATCTGGAAATGAAAATACTTGATACTGCGGTGGTACTTACTAACCTGAGGGATGATATCAAGAATCAAAGATATGTTGTGGAAGAGGCTGATATTACTCTGGCGCAATCAAAATTTGAACCTCCTGCAACCATACGTCAGGCAGAGATAACTCTGGATAAAGCAAAACGTGCACTTGAACAGAAAAAAAAGAGTTATATGCTGAGAGTAGCACAATCCCTGTCAGAAATTAACCACGAGAAACTTCACCTTTCCAGAGGAACCAGGTTGGTGAATGATCTTCAGGAGTTTTTAGCAAGGTTTACTATAACAGCACCTTCTAATGGTATGGTTATCTATAAAAAAGAGAGGAATGGAAATAAAAGAAAAGCCGGGTCAACAGTCAATCCTTTTGATCGTGTCATTGCAACACTTCCTGATCTTTCATCAATGATGTCCAAGGTCTATGTTAACGAGATCGAGGTAAGTAAAGTCAAACCCGGTCAGAAAGTTAACATTAATGTAGATGCTTTACCTGAAAAGGCATTTATCGGTACTGTGATCAGTATCGCTAATATCGGAGAAGTGTTACCAAATTCCGACGCAAAAATGTTTGAAGTACAAATTAAAGTTGATGATTTTGATCCTGCACTCAGACCATCAATGACAACCGGGAATAAGATAGTTATTAAAACCTTTAATGATGCCGTTTTTATTCCAACGGAATGTGTACAGGCCGGATCTGACAGTATTCCGTTTGTATATGAAAAAAACAGAACCAAACAGATTGTTTTGCTTGGTGAATCGAACGAAAAGAATGTAATTGTTAAGCAGGGACTTGAACCAGGTACTACTATTTACCTTATACCACCTGAAGAACCTGAGAAATTCAAGTTGGTTGGGGAAAACCTTATCCCCATTATAAAAGGGCGTAAATAGGTGTTCGGGTTGTTGTCTTTATTTGCGTTTATAAACATTTGCTTCCTGAACTTCTTTTAAGAACAGGCTGCGGGGTGATTTATAAAAAATCATAAAGTCATCGGGAAAAGGTTGATTTGGATTTCCCATCCTTGGACCCCGTGGTCTGTATGTGTGCCTCCATGTTAATACATAACCTACCGGGTATTTACTTACCACCGGTAAGAGTACCGTTGACCACCAGTCCTGCATACCCCTTCTTCCGCCGGTTTCACTTAAAGCGGTTAGTTTATTTCTGGTAGTGGCCTCTCTGGTAACAAAACTTAAAGCATTGTCGAGTTCTCCGCCAAACTGCGCGCCACGGTCATACATATCAATCGAAAGCATATCAATAATATCGTAGCCCGGATATCCTCTCATATATTGTTCAAGGCTGGTCACCCTGTCGGTATTATATGCATAAAGAATATTGTGGATATTCTTCTTATCACGTAAAAAATCAACGGTATAGCGCCAAAGTGAAATATACTCCTTGTCTGTACAGATATTAGTGCCCCACCAGAAAAATGAACCGGAATGTTCGTGGTACGGTCTGAAGATAACGGGAATTGGTTTACCGTCGTCATTTTTTAATCCGATAAAAAAAGTAGCCAGACGTTCCAACCATGTATTAAACAGGTCATGATTCTTTCCTCCGGGAAGAATAGAGGCTACCACCTCTTTTGAGCTGACATCCCAGGCTGTCCCGTACTGACGGCGGGAAAGAGTATCGGGGATTTGCATGGTAAACGGGTTGTTGGGATGCCAACTGATTGTAATAACACCCCCGCGCCGGTAATGCGCTTTAATTTGCGTTGCTATCTGTGCGAAGCTTACAGAGTCGAGGCTGCGTTCATTACCGAGTTCGAGGTGCCCGAGTTCAAAGCCTGCAACAGCAGAGTAATCTCCTGTAAAATCTTTTGTGTCTGACCGGTCTTTTTCGTACCACCAAGTACTGCCATACATCAGGTCGTCCTGATGTCCATACATTACTCCCTTGTTCTTAAGTTCATATAATGACTGGAAAAGTCTGACAGTTTCTTTTGTTGCTTTTTTATCAGCCGGTACAGGTAACTTTTCACTGAAGCTGCATAATGGTACAATAGTCAGTAGTAATAACAAGTTAAAGGTTTTCATAATATTCGAATAATGCGTTATTATAGATTCTGGTCAGATTCAGGAAATAATTTATAAGTTAAATACTGCATATCAAATATATGCTTATTAATTTAATTGAGGCAGAATACGGAAAACAGTTGCTTATTAATCTTTCAAAAGAACTTTCTCTTGAATTAGGTAAAGGATTTTCACGTTCCAACCTTACTTATATGTGACTGTTCTACATTTGCTATAAAAAAAGTGAGACAATGTCTCACCAAAACTCAGGTTTTGTCCCTATGTGTGCAATAAGCTCTTAATCGTAACCTTGATTTGCAAATCCGGATTTATTGTACTAACTTTGTAATTACATTTGATTAATAATATTGATTATGGAAGTTTCTGTTATAAAGATTGGTAATTCAAGGGGAATAAGGTTTAGCAAAACCCTCATTGAGAGATATAATATCCGTGATACCGTTGATTTAATACTGGATAAAGGACAGATCATTATAAAGCCTTTATCTAAACCTAGAAAGGGATGGGAGAAAGCCTTCATGGAGATGAATGCTAATGAAGACGATAAATTGATTATCAATGACATATTTGAAGACGAAAACCTCGAAGAATGGAAATAAATCAGTATCAAATCCTCCTTGTTAACCTTGATCCAACTATTGGTAGCGAGATTAAAAAAACAAGACCATGTGTAGTTATCTCCCCTGACGAGATGAATAAATATTTAAAGACTGTTATTATTGCACCCATGACAACAAATTCTAAAAATTATCCTACCCGGGTTGAGATTAAACATGACAACAAAATCGGATGGATCGTTCTTGATCAAATCAGAACCATTGATAAACAAAGAATTATTAAAGACCTTGGAAGGTTATCAAGACCGGAGATCAAAGAAGTCAAAGTAATTCTCAAGGAAACTTTTATTGACTAAAATAAAAACGAAGGCTAATAATCACTATAAACATAAAAGCCAACCATTGATAATCAAAAAGTTGGCTTTTATAATGTACCCGGAGCCGGGATCGAACCGGCACAGCATTGCTGCCACTGGTGTTTGAGACCAGCGCGTCTACCAATTCCGCCATCCGGGCTTATTAAGATAGGACTGCGAAAATAGAAAATTTTTTAAACTTTTATCTTTAAACTTTTGTCTTTTTACTTTCTTCGTCCACCGTAGCTTCAGCGAAGGTGGATTGTCTTTTATCTTCTTTTCTCACAAGCATCTCCCTTATCGCAATTTCAATGCTTTCCACATCAAATCCACACTCCCTGTACAGTTCTTCCTGTGTTCCGTGTTCCACAAAATAATCGGGAATACCGAGACGTCTTACTTCTGAGTTGTATCCGTTGTCAGACATGAACTCGATTATTGCACTTCCGAATCCTCCTTTAAGAACTCCGTCTTCAACAGTAATTATATGGGTGAAATTTTTAAAAACTGTATGGAGTATATTCTTATCGAGAGGCGCAACAAACCTCATGTCGTAGTGGGCAATTGATCTGTTTTCTTTTGTAAGTTTCCTGACAACAGAAGCAACAGCATTGCCGGGATGACCTATAGTTAAAACTGCAAGCTCATTACCTTCACTTATCTGACGTGATTTTCCGATTTCTATCTCCTGAAATGGCTTTCTCCAGTCGGTAAACATACCATGCCCTCTTGGATAACGGATTGAGAACGGAGATCTGTTTTTCTCAAGCTGAGCTGTATACATCAGGTTTCTCAGTTCAATTTCATCCATAGGAGCAGTGACAATCATATTAGGGATACTGCGCATAAATGCCATGTCGAAAAACCCATGGTGTGTTGCACCATCGGCACCGACAAGTCCCCCTCTGTCAACACAGAACACCACATGAAGATTTTGCAGGGCAACATCGTGTATTATCTGGTCATATGCCCTCTGGATGAACGATGAATAGATATTGCAATATGGTATCATACCCTGTGTAGCAAGACCGGCAGAGAATGTGACAGCGTGTTGTTCTGCTATGCCGACATCGAATGTTCTTTCGGGCATCTCATTCATCATAATGGATAAACAGCTGCCTGTCGGCATTGCCGGAGTGATACCTGTTATCTTATTGTTCAACTCTGCAAGCTCAAGAATTGTTCTTCCGAAAACCTCCTGATAAGTAAGTATTGTATCGCCTTTTGAAGTATCGATTATCTCTCCTGTTTCCTTGTCGAACTTTCCGGGAGCATGGAAGGTAGTCTGGTTTTCTTCAGCCTGCTTAAAACCTTTGCCTTTAATCGTAACGCAATGAAGAAGTTTTGGTCCGGGGATCCTCTTCAGGTCTTCAAGTACTTTGGTCATGTGCAGGACATCATGCCCGTCAATCGGTCCAAAATACCTGAAATTCAGCCCTTCAAAAAGATTGCTTCTGTCGAGGATGGTGCTTTTGAATCCTGCTTCAATCTGGGCAGCAAGTGTCCGTGCATTTGGTCCGTGTTTCCCGAATTTTCCGAGCATATTCCAGACCTTGTCCTTGAACCTGTTATATGTTTTACTGGTTGTAATGTCCAGCAGATATTCCTTCAAAGCACCTACGTTGGCATCGATCGCTATATTGTTATCGTTAAGTATCACAAGGATATCTGACTTTCCGATTCCTGCATTATTGAGACCTTCGAAAGCCTGACCTGCCGTCATGGCCCCATCGCCGATAACCGCAACAACATGCCTGTTTTCTCCTTTACTCCGGGCAGCAAAAGCCATGCCCAGGGCTGCTGATATGGATGTGGATGAATGACCTGTTCCAAATGCGTCATACTCACTCTCAGCCATTTTCGGGAAACCGCTTATCCCTTTATATTTTCTGTTGGTGGAGAAGTTTTCGCGTCTTCCGGTAAGAATCTTGTGACCATAGGCCTGGTGTCCAACATCCCAGATGATCTTATCGTAAGGTGTATTAAACACGTAATGGAGAGCAACTGTCAGTTCGACAACACCAAGGCTGGCTCCGAAATGTCCGGGGTTATTGCAAACGACATCTATAATAAATTGACGGAGTTCCGAACTGACCTGAATAAGGTCGGACGGATCGAGCTTCCTGAGATCTTCAGGAGTTGATATTTTAAAGAGTAAGTTCTTTTCCTTGTCCATCAGGAAATGATTGAAAAAAATAATCAGCAAATATAACAATTATTATTCCCGGGTGTTGCTGAAGCTTCACCGGAATTTTCTTATTTTTGTTTCGGAATTCACCCTTCAGATAACAATTTTTTAAGCAGTCAGGTGTTATATTATAAATAAAATTGAGACCATGAATAAATCAATTGTTTACATTTTGGGAATTATCGCTATAGTAATGTTTTCTGTATCGTGTGTTTCCGGCAAGAAGTTCAGTAGTTTGCAGGATACAAGCAAGCAATTCATGAATGAAAGAGATGCTCTCAGGACCGACAACATCGGGCTGGAGATGCAAAACAAAGAACTTGAAGCAAAGCTTGCCACGCTTGAAAAGGAAATGGGTACTGTGAAGCAGGATATTATAACAGCACAGAGTGCGCGAGATAAAGCTGTTGAAGATTATAATAAAATCTCAGCCAGGCACAGCGAATTGCAAAATGCACAGGAAGATCTGATAAAGGGAAATGTTAAGGAGACGCAAAAGCTGCTTACAGAACTACAGACAGCCCAGGGAAACCTTCAGAAGAAGGAGGATCTTCTTCGTCAGCTTGAACAGACCCTCGATACCAAAAAAGCGTCGCTGGATGAACTTACCTTCGAACTTGAAAAAAGGAACGCAAGGATGGCTGAACTTGAAAAGATACTTGATGCGCAGAAAAAAATTGTTCAGGATCTGAAGAATAAAGTATCAGAAGCTCTTCTGGGATTTGAAAACAACGGACTGACTGTCACGATGAAGAATGGTAAGGTATATGTCTCTCTGGATGAAAAATTACTGTTTAAATCGGGTAGCTGGGATATTGATGCCAACGGAAAAAATGCTCTTAAGAAACTGGCAGGAGTGCTGGAGAAAAATCCCGATATTCAGATTACAATCGAGGGGCATACCGATAATGTTCCATATAATCCGGGAAGCGGACAGCTGGAGGGCAACTGGGATTTGAGTGTTAAAAGGGCAACCACAGTTGTAAGGGTGCTGCTCGAAGGATCAAAGATAAATGCCAAACGGTTAACTGCATCAGGAAGAAGTGAATATTTGCCTGTTGATGACCGTAATACCACAGAAGCCCGGCAGAAAAACAGAAGGACCGAGATCGTTCTGACACCGGATCTGACTGAGCTATATCAGCTTATTGATAAATATTAGGGATCTATTTTGAGAATTCCTGCAGCCTCACATTCATGTTCTTAAGAGCCTGGAGCAAGTTATCTTCAGGCCGGAGAAAGTCCTGATTTCCCCAGAACAGAGGATCATAATTGGTTATAGTCTTTGAGAATATTGAATGAATAGGGGCAAGTTCTTCCCTTTCAAACCGTGTAACATTTTTTAAATCAATTTCAGTAATTGCCAGTTCAAAGAAAACCCTGAACTGGGTATTGAAGAGTTTTTTCTTCTGATTTGAGGAAAACACCAGGTCGCCCCTGACATGGCTTAAAAAATATCTGTCATTCACTTTCCGGTAACTGACGGAATACTTTACCGAAACAGGCCAGGTATTAAATCCACGTGACGGATTCGAAACAAATGAATCTTTCATCTTATGGATTAATGACTGATTGAGTTCAAATTCAGCATGAAGAATACTGTAGTCAACAGTATTGATATATATTGTTCCTTTATAAAGTGGCATATCAACATTTTCGCGCTGTTCAAACTCAATTGCATAAGCTGCCTCATCATCATAAGTAACTATATCTGTCATCCTGTAACTGTAATCAGGCATGCTTTCCCTGGTGAGGAAATCAAAAATGTTTTTTGCCCCGTCAAGTTCCAGACATGTGCTCAGTCCGGCCTTAAGTCTGACTGCCAGAGTGTCTCTAAGGTCAGTGTTTTCAATTTTCCTGCTTTTATAAACTTTAATCTGATCACCGAAAAGAGTTCCCGAGTATGCACTTTTGTATATCTGCAATATTGCTTCAGAATAGGTCTGAAGTTCATATTTTTTCAAAACGCCTTCCCTGTAAAAACCTGTCATTAAAGAAGGAGTGTTACCATAATTGTGAGGTATTGCCAACCGTGCCCTGGAAATGATCTCCTGCGGAATCTGATTTCTGATTATGATCTCAGGGATGGAAATGAATTCTCTTTTCATCGAAATTGTGAAGTTATTTCCAAAAGATTGCTGTACAGGTACTTCTCTGCCAATATATCCAAGGTAAGAAACGGATAGTGTGTCGTTTATGAGGTCTGATGTGATTTTTAACCCGAATTCACCGTTATTATTCGAGACAGTGCCTCTTCCCTTATTCTTCAATGCTATTGTGGCATATGGCAGGGGTTCAAGAGTCTCATCATCAACAATAACACCTGCAATATAATTTACATTCACCGGTGATATTGAATCTACCGGTAGTGAAGACGGTTTCTCTGCACGTGAAATAATGATATACCTGTCTATAACAGAAAAAACGAGGGAATCATTAAGCAGGATACTATCCAGGATCACTCCCAGTTTTGTATCCCTGAAAGTCATCTCTGTTTTCTTCTCAGAATCAATAAGACGACTGTCGTACGTAAAGTTGTAACCGGTTTGCCTGGTAATAATGTCAAGAGCATTGCCTGTTTTAACTGTACCCGCTCTGAAGGTAAATGTTGAGTCAAGAATACTTTGCTGGCAATCCGCTCTCTGTTGAGGGATCAGTAAAATGAGCAATACAATGGCAGAGAGTTTATTAAATATATAGCCATTGAAAGATGACATTTCTCAAAATTGAGTTATTTTTTTGCAAGATGGTAAACGCTGCCATCTTTTATATAATTCAGGTTAAAGCTAGTACAAATCATACGAATTATTGTATCCTGCGATTGATTATCAATCGGAGAAGTCCAGGGATTTTCAAGTATACTGCGATCGTCAGCAACAATATCCATATTATAAACTCTTTTAAGATCGCTGAATACAACGTTAAGTTTTTGTCCGCTATATACGAGCAGGCCAGTATTCCACGACATGTAGTTTGGATTTTTATTAATAGTTTTCCCCGAGATTTTCGAATCCAATGTTCCCACAAACCCGGGATCGAGGATCATGGATTGTGATCCTGAATTATCGGAAAGCATCACTTTCCCTGTTTTTACATAGACCTCAACTGCAGATTCAGAATTTTCTGTAATGACATTGAATGATGTTCCGACAACTTTTACCTTAGCATTACCGGCATCTATAATAAATGGTTTTGAAGCATCAGCTGATATCTCGAAGAAGGCTTCTCCTGTAAGACTTACGTCCCTTCTGTGTTTTCCGAAATTTGCACGGTAGCTGAATTCAGAATTACGGTTCAGAAATATTTTACTCCCATCGGGAAGTGCAACCAGAAGATTCTTTTGATCATTACCGGTAGCTATAGTGATTTTTTTACTGAAGGTGCCGGTATAATTCAGGTAAACCGTTGTTGTCCCGAGTGTTAATAAAATAACAGCCATAGCTGCAACTCTCATAAAGGTACTTCTCATAAAACTTATTCTGGCCGGGCCATTGTTTGTTTTGAGTCCATCCTCATTCAGCCTTGAATAAACATTATTCCAGGCTTTGTCAACATTTATTTTCTTTTCACTACTCATATTCTTTAACTCTTTCCATTGTTTTCCGGTATTATAGGTGTCTTCAGCCATAAACCGGTTGAGGAGATCTGTCTGCTCACTTTTTTCGTCTGAAAGGAGCGAGGCAAGTTCCTCCCACTCCTTATCAGTAAATTTTTCTGTTTTATTCATCTTTTTCATTGTTCTGTTAATTCTTTACGGAATTCTTTAAGGGCCCTGCCCATATTCGATTCAACTGTTTTTACCGAGACAGACAATTTTTCGGCAATCTCGGAATATTTAAGTCCTTCAAACCGGCTCATGTAAAAAATCTTCCCGCATCTCTCAGGTAGTCTTTCCAGTATCCTGGATATTCTTGCCTGAAGCTCCTTGTAATGAAGGATATCTGAAGGATTCTCCTGAATTTCTGTCTGCCGGTATGACATCTCTTCAGCATGTCGTGCAACAACCCTGTTATGTTCGATGTAGTGCAGGCATCTGTTGTGAACCGACCTGAAGAGATAACCATTTAAAGAACTTTCAATCTTCATTTTTTCCCTATCATTCCAGAGTCTGAAAAACAGATCCTGTACAATTTCTTCGGCAGAATCATGATCTTTTATCAGAGTCTTGGCATATCGTACCAGAGAAACATAGGAGGATCTGAAAAGCGACTCAAACTGTCCCACATCGCCTTGTCTGATCCTCCCGATTATCTCAGTATCCCTGATCATAGATCTAACTTTGTTTATTTATTCTCTTCCCTGTCGCTGAATTTAAGCTTTCTGCTAAGTCTGCGAATTGCTGATTCAATACTCTGGTCGGGTTCAATTACGTTATATTCTCCCCAGAATTCCGGATCAGTAAATGAACTTACTTTTTCAGAAAACACATCTGTATACCTGATCTTATCTTTCCCTGCAAATTTAATAACTTCCTGGTCAGTACGGTCAGTTACGGCTATTTCTGACATGGTAGTATAAAAAGTGTTGAAGAGTTTTTTCTTCCAGTCAACCTTAAATCTGACTTCAGCCCTTGAGTAGGCAAAATACCATTTACCATCCTGTTCACGGTATTTGGTCCTGTATGTTGCAACTTCCGGAGTTACTTCCATTCCAAACGGCTTTTTCCTGATAAAAATTGATTTTGCTGCTTCTTTGTCTGAAAGGTTAAATCCAAACTCCACCTCAGTAATGGCATATGAATCAATTTCAATGTACAGGCTACCCATAAACAATGGCATGTCTACTGAGGGTTTCTGAACGAAGTCAATAACATAATGAGGTTTGTTATCGATTTCAATAACACCTGTAAGAGAATAGTTGTAATACTCCATTGCTTCATTAGTCAGAACGGATTCGGAGTTTTTAGCAATATCAAGCTGCAAAACGCTTACCGTTCCACCCTGAAGTTTAAACAATACTGTGTCCATTTTTTCAACATCAGAGCTTTTTCTTCCTTTATATATTCTGGCGCCGTCAAAGCGGATATCATTGGCATATGGTGCTTTGAATATCTCAACAACAGCTTCTCCAATAGATACATAGGTGCGGTTCTTTCTGATAGTCTCTCTGTAAAATGCTGTCATAAGGTTTGGTACCTCCGCATAGTTTTTTCCTATGTTATTGATAGCTTTTTTGACGATATCAACAGGATCCAGAGGCTTTACAATAATCTCTTTGATAGGAATAGGCGCAGATTCCAGCGAAATAACATTTTTGTAACCATTATCCTTCATGTCACTAATCAGGATAGTCTTATTTTTATATCCCAGAAAAGAGACTTCAAGATTTTTTGCAGTTACAGGTTCCCCGATTTTAAGAGTGAATTCTCCATCTATGTTTGTTACAATTGCGACATTGGATTCCTTTACGGCAACTGTTGCAAACACCAGAGGAGTTCCACTTTCAGCATCAACGACTTTTCCTTTAATTGTGATATAATTCTGCTGATCGTTTTTCTTTTTGCTGAAAATATTCCCGGCAGATGCATTCTGGGCCGTGAAGGCCAACAGAAGCACTGCTGCAATAAGAGAGATGTGTTTAATAGTTTTCATGGCATTGATTTATTTAAGTTAATAATACTCTTCATTTAGTTTTCGAATACCGTATTCTTCTCATTTCAACACTATGACCATTAAGTTGATATTTTACCCTATTATTGTTGTGATAAATATTGATAATTTCAGGAAAATTGTAAATTGAAACAAATTTAATCAACAGCGATATGAAGACATTAAAAACCATTTTAATCTCATTACTTGCAGTGGTAATAGTTGTTGTGATTGTTGGCTTGGTAGCAGTTACCGGTATAAAGCGCGGAGCCATACCTCAGTATAAAGGTGATCTGGTTATACAAGGACTTGGTTCTGATGTTACTGTTTACAGAGATGAAAGAGGGATGCCACATATTTATGCCGCCAACGAACACGACCTCTACTTTTCCACTGGTTATGTGGTGGCTCAGGAAAGGCTCTGGCAGATGGATCTAATCCGCCGTGCAACTACAGGACGGTTATCTGAAATTTTCGGAGAGACATATGTGAAGACCGACCTGTTCCTTCGAAGTCTCGATATGACAACA
This sequence comes from Bacteroidota bacterium, assembly GCA_037143835.1. Lineage (GTDB taxonomy): Bacteria > Bacteroidota > Bacteroidia > Bacteroidales > VadinHA17 > LD21. Next base: position 17,885 of record JBAWXY010000009.1, on the reverse strand, counting down.
AAATCAAAGATGATTCTCAGTAACGAGGATACTTTAATACTGGAATGTTTGAAGGCCTATGCAGATGGTGTAAATGCATATATTTCTGCTGCAGGCAAAAAACTTCCTCCCGAATTCAGGATACTTGGTTACAAACCTGACCCATGGAAACTTGAAGACATGGTTAATATTATCGGTTATATGGGTTGGGATCTTGCTTCGGGGAATTTATCAGCCGATATTTTCAATTACAGACTTTTTCAGAAATTTGGATATGAAAGGGCCAGTTCTTTAATTCCTGACAACAAGACGGTAACCACAACTGCTTTTCCCGATTTCAAACTTAGTGATACGGCACTTAAAGATGCCCAGGACTTTATTTCTTCAACAGAAAAATTAGCAGCATTAGGGATAGTTTCATTTTCAGGTAGTAACAGTTGGGCTGTCAGTGGAAAAAGAACTGAAACCGGCAAACCTCTTTTTTCAAATGACATGCATCTTGGACTCAATTCTCCGGGTATATGGATTCAGATGCATCAGGTAATACCTGGTAAACTTAATGTAACCGGTGTTGCTGTACCCGGAGAACCTTTTATTGTTGCGGGGCATAACGAAAAAATTGCCTGGGGACTGACAAACCTGATGGTCGATGACATAGATCTTTTTACTGAAAAAATAAATCCTGACAACGAGAACCAGTATTATTTCAATAATGGATGGAAGAACATGGTAGCGAGGGAAGAGATAATAAAAATAAAAGGAGGTAAGGCGGATACACTTAAGATCAGTTTTACCCACAGGGGTCCCTTGGTTTCAGAATACAGAGGGATTAATGATGCAACATTGAGCATGAGATGGTCGGGCTATGATCAGAGTGAAGAGATAAAAGGAGCTTATAAAATTAACAGAGCTTCAAATTGGGAGGAGTTCAGAACAGCTATAAGTTTTTTCAGGTCTATAAGCCAGAATTTCGCCTATGCTGATGTCGAGGGGAATATCGGCCTGAATACAGGTGGAGGAATACCTGTCCGGAAAGGCTATGGTTCAATTATCAGAAATGGTGATACCGATGAATTTGACTGGAAAGGGTATGTGCCTTTTGATCAGCTCCCATCAAGCTATAATCCTGAAAATGGATATATTTCCTCTGCCAACAATAAAACTGTCAGCGACGACTACCCTTATTATATTTCATTCCGCTTTTACCCTCCTTTCAGGATTGGCAGGATAAGGCAGATGCTGGATGAGAAGGAAAAATTCGGAATTGAGGATTTTAAGAGGATGGTAACAGATCAGCACTCAGGTTATGCTGCCCTTTTAACTCCCGAAATTTTAAAACTTAAAGAAAAACAATCTGCAATGAGTCCTGCTGAAGCAACATCTCTTAACCTGTTGACCGGGTGGGATTATGATATGAATGCTGATCTGGTGGTCCCGACGATTTTTGAATTTTTCAGGAAAAGCTTTTCCAAAAATCTTCTTGGAGATGAGTTGGGAGATCTTTTCAGCCAATTACCGGGTTCAATAAACGATAATTACATTTACAGGATTCTGCAAAACGGACCGGATGAATGGGTAGATGATGTCAATACACCACAGAAGGAGAGTCTCGGGGACATTATACAAAAAAGTTTTACTGATTGTATCAAGACTGTCTCAGAAACGTATGGGACTGATGTTAGCAAATGGACATGGGGTAGTATTCATAAGATAACCATTGAACATCCGATGGGAAGTGTAAAGATCCTCGATAAAATTTTTGGCCTGAATTCCGCTCAATATGGCATTGGTGGCAGCAATCATACTGTCTGCCCATATACATATACTGAAGGATTTAAAGTTAATGACGGAGCTTCAGAGCGTCATATTTTCAACACTGCCGACTGGGATGAATCATATACCGTGATTCCTACAGGAGCTTCCGGAGTACCTGCCAGTGAGTTTTATCTTTCACAGACGAAAACTTATCTTGAAGGGGAGTTTTATAAAGATCCTTTTTCTGAAAATGCAGTTAAAGCTGCTGCGAAGTACACTCTGAATCTTAAACCGGGAAAATAAGAAGTTTTTAAACTGTCATAACATCCTTCTCTTTCAATGCCATCACTTTATCGATCTTTGTGTTGAACGAATGGGTCATCTCCTGTACCATTTCAACAGCATCTTTTTCGAGATCCTCGGGCAGTCCGTCTTTAAGTAATTGCTTTAACTCATCGTTAGCCCATTTACGGGCAGTACGGATACTTATTCTAGCTGTCTCACCTTCGTTACGTACCTGTTTAACAAGCTGATGTCTTCTTTCTTCTGTCAGTGGTGGTATGTTTATACGTATAATCTCACCGTTATTTACCGGGGTGAGTCCGATATTTGCAGCCATTATGGCTTTTTCAATTGTCCCAAGCATATTTTTTTCCCATGGTTGTATCATAATTGTTTTGGGATCGGGAGTATTTATATTGGAAACCTGAGTCAATGGTGAGTTAACTCCGTAATAGTCAACTGTGATACCATCGAGCAGTGCAGGATTAGATCTTCCGGCGCGGAGTCTGGCAAGTTCATGTTCCAGATGTTCAAGGGCTTTTTCCATCCTTTCCTTTGTCTCTTCTGTTATCAGTTCAATTTCTTCGTTCATATTGTGCAGATTAGATTCTTTTAACTGTTAACTATGTCCCTGTTTTTTGTTTTATCCTGATTTTTGTTACAGGTATAACAAAAATAGTAAAATAGCCGGAATAGCAATAATTCTTTCAATTAGAGACAAGAGTCCCGATTCTGTCCCCGTCAACCAGCTTATTCAGATTTCCGGATTTATTCATATCAAATACTATCACAGCCATATTGTTTTCCCTGCACATAGTAAAAGCAGTGGAATCCATAATTTTCAATCTCCTGCTAATGACCTCCTCGAAGGATATTCTATCAAATCTTTCAGCTTTGGGATCTTTTTCCGGATCGGAGGTATAGACACCATCAACCCTTGTACCCTTCAACAGGACATCTGCACCGATCTCCACTGCTCTGAGGGCAGCAGCGGTGTCAGTTGTGAAGAACGGATTGCCTGTTCCTCCGGAAAGGATACATACTGTGCTGTTTTTAATTACTTCCAATACTCTGTCCCTGTCATAAAGTTCGCCAACAGGCTCCATCCTTATTGAAGTGAAAACCTTTGCTTTCCCTCCCAGCCTGGAGATTGCACTCTCAAGAGCCAGGCTGTTTATTACTGTTGCCAGCATTCCCATCTGATCGCCTTTTACTCTGTCAAATCCCGATTCTGTGCAACTCAGACCGCGGAATATGTTTCCGCCCCCGATCACGATTGCCACCTCGCAACCTTTTTTCACAACTTCAATAACCTGTTTTGCATATTCTTCTAAAACAGAATCATTTATTCCATGGTTTCCTTCCTCCGAAAGTGCCTCGCCGCTTAATTTGAGCAGAATCCTTGAATATCGCATAATATTAATATGTTAAGGTAAAGTACAACTGTCTGTTTCCAGATTTTTTAATAAAATACAGGAATCAGCGCAACGAATTTAATAAAACAGATCGGAAAAAGAGGAGATAAGGATCAAAAAAAAGTGGCGCCGTAAAGCGCCACCTGAATATTGAAATATGAACCTATGTATTACAAATTAAGTGTAAAGCGCTTAAATTCTGTTATTGTAAGGTCTTTGTTGACAGATTGCAGATACTGTTTGATAGTCATCTTGTTATTTTTTACAAAATCCTGGTTAAGCAAGGTGCTCTCTTTGAAGAATTTGTTGAGTTTGCCCTGTGCAATCTTCTCAAGCATCTCCTCAGGTTTACCGTCACGTCTTGCCTGTTCTTTCCCAATCTCAATTTCCTGGGCAATAACAGATTCAGGAACAAAATCTTTATCAATTGCTACAGGGTTCATTGCAGCGATCTGCATGGCAATATCTTTATAAACCTGTGCATCAACTCCTGATTTTGTAAAACCAACTAATGTGGCAAGCCTGTTTCCGGGGTGAATATATGCCTGAACATGAGTAGCTTCGATTTTTTCGAAATATGAAAGATCAAGTTTCTCACCAATAATTCCAATATATTCAATAACCTTATCGCCAACTTTACCACCATCCATTGGAAGTGATTTAAGTTCTTCAAGATTAGAAGGGTTTTTTGCAAGTGCAACATTGAGTATTTTGTTTGCAAGAAACAGGAAGTCGGCATTTTTTGCAACAAAGTCAGTTTCGCTGTTGAGAACAATTATTGCTCCGATCTTTTCGTTGGAAGATACTCCTGATAAAACAACTCCTTCTGAAGCTTCTTTATCGGCACGTTTGTTAGCAACAGCCTGTCCTTTTTTACGGATTATTTCAATTGCTTTTTCAAAGTTGCCTTCGGATTCTTCGAGAGCTTTCTTGCAGTCCATCATTCCTGCTAAGGTAACTCTTCTTAATTTGGCAACATCAGCAGCACTTATCGCAGCCATAGTATTTTTTTTATAGTTAATAAATAGTCTTTTCTATAATTTTTCTTCAGTTTCGTCAATTACTTTGACACTATCATCATCATCCGATCCGCCAACAGTAAGATCGTCATCAACTTCAACCTCTTCTTCTTCGTCTTCTTCAACGATAGCTTCAATAATAGCGGCAGGAATATCTTTTGTTTCAAGCTCCTTCCTCATTATTTTCTTATCTTTTTGCTGAGGTTCTTTGTCTTTCTCAATTTTTCTTTCATTAAGACCTTCCTCAATAGCCTGGCATAGAATTCCAATTATTAATGAAATCGACTTTGATGCATCATCATTTGCCGGGATCGGGAATTCAATATCAGAGGGATCGGAGTTGGTATCAACCATAGCAAAAACGGGGATTCCGAGCCTTTTTGCTTCTCTTACAGCAATATGTTCTTTGCAAACATCAACAATAAAAAGGGCTGAAGGCAGTCTGGTCAGATCTATAATACTTCCGAGTGTTTTTTCAAGTTTGGCTCTCTGCCTGGCAACCTGAAGTCTCTCACGTTTTGAGAGGTTCATAAATGTTCCGTCAGTAGCCATTTTGTCGATTGTCGACATTTTTTTAACAGCCTTACGAATAGTCGGGAAGTTTGTAAGCATACCACCGGGCCAACGTTCAGTAACATAAGGCATGTTAACCGCTTTAACTTTTTCGGCAACAATCTCTTTTGCCTGTTTTTTGGTCGCAACAAATAGTATTTTCTTTCCTGATTTGGCAATATGTTTCATTGCCGAAGCAGCCTCATCAATTTTTACGACTGTTTTCTCAAGGTCAATGATATGAATGCCGTTACGCTCCATAAAGATATAGGGAGCCATAGCGGGATTCCACTTTCTTTTAAGGTGTCCGAAATGCACACCGGCATCAAGCAATTCTTTGAAATTTGTTCTGGGCATTTTTTTGGTTTTTAAGTTTACATTCTTTCAATCAATTGCAAAGTAGCTCCTGTTGAGGAAGTCTTTGCAATTTAGATACTAAACTTGCATCTATAACTACTGACTTATTAATTCCTAACGTTTACTGAACTGGAATCTCTTGCGGGCTTTTGGCTGGCCAGGTTTTTTCCTTTCAACCTCACGTGGATCACGGGTAACAAATCCCTCTGCTTTAAGTGCTGGTTTACATTCAGCATCAATCATAATAAGAGCTCTGGTGATTCCCAAACGAAGAGCTTCAGCCTGTCCTTTAACTCCACCGCCATCAAGATTGCAATTGATATCATATTTATCAGCTGCATTCAAAAGAACCAGAGGCTGGGTCACAACATACTGAAGTGTTTCAGCTCCGAAATATTCTTTATAATCCCTGCCGTTAACGGTAATTTTTCCCTTGCCATCGCTTAAATATACACGGGCTACAGCTGCTTTCCTTCTTCCAAGAGCATTGATTGATTCCATACCTGTTGCTTAATATTTTTTAAAGTTCAATTGTTTTTGGCTTTTGTGCTTCATGAGGATGTGCAGTTCCAACATAAACATGCATGTTTTTATAAAGTGCACTTCCAAGCCGGTTCTTCGGCAACATACCCTTTACAGCCTTCTCTACCAGCCCTATGGGATTCTTTTTCATCATCGCTTCAGCAGTTGTAAACCTTTGACCTCCGGGGAAACCTGTATGCCGGACGTATACTTTATCTGACCATTTTTCACCTGTCAGATCGATTTTTTCAGCATTGATAACAATAACATTGTCACCGCAGTCCACATGAGGTGTAAAGTTGGTCTTGTGCTTTCCTCTGAGCATAAAGGCCACAACCGATGCAAGTCTTCCAAGAATCTTGCCTTCAGCATCAATAATTACCCACTCCTTGTTGACAGTAGCCTTATTTGCTGATACTGTTTTATAGCTTAAGGTGTTCACTTGTTCTTATTTTTAAATTGATATACTTCTATTTAATGTAATTACCCCATATTTTAGGGTCTGCAAAAATACAACATATTTCCTAAAAAAAAATAATATTGAGTAGAATTTATTTGTGTTATGCAAAACTAGCTTATTTTTATATCCTGTAATCGTGAAAAAAATTAATGATTCTTTAAGAATGGGGAATGATAAATTATTTCTCCTGAGAGCAGTTGAAATTGCCGGGAATGGGATTCAGAATGGAGGAGGACCTTTTGGAGCAGTGGTATCAAAGGATGATAAAATAATTTCAGAGGCATACAACCGGGTGGTGCTGACCAGTGATCCAACAGCTCATGCCGAGATACTTGCAATCAGACAGGCTGCTTCGGTTTTAAAATCTCACGATCTGGGTGATTGTACTCTTTATTCTTCATGCGAACCATGCCCGATGTGTCTTGGAGCAATTTACTGGGCCGGAATAAAAAAGGTAGTCTATTCCTGTGACCGTACCGATGCCGAAGGTGCAGGCTTCAGTGATAAACTGATTTATGAAGAAATTATGCTCGATCCTGCAAACAGAAAAATAACTTTTCTCCGGATAACTGATACGGGGGGAAAAGAGGTTTTCAAAAAATGGGACGAATTGGAAAACAAAACACCCTATTGATCAATGTTCCCCGGGAAAAGATTATCAAAAGAGTTTTTTATCCGTGATGTACTTGATGTTGCCCCTGAACTGATAGGTAAAAACATAGTTATCAGATTGCCCGGGGGAACCTTTGGCAGGTTTCCGGTTACTGAGGTTGAGGCCTACCGGGGAGCCGAAGATAATGCCTGCCATGCATGCAAGGGAAGAACTCCGCGAACAGAAATAATGTTCCACGAGGGGGGACGGTTGTATGTATACCTTGTTTATGGAATGTACTGGATGCTGAACGTGGTTACCGGTGAGGAAAATATTCCTCAGGCAGTGCTTATCAGAGGTGTGGAAAACTATTCAGGTCCCGGAAGAATAACAAAATCATTTGGGATAGATCGTACATTTTACGGAGAAAATCTGGATATTTCAGAAAGAATATGGTTTGAAGACGCAGGAGTTATTCCGGTTTTAAAAACCGGCACAAGGATTGGAATAGACTATGCCGGTGAATACTGGAAAACCAGACCGTGGAGGTACTATATATAATTTCAATGTTTTAATGTCGTTAGTTTAATAAGTTTGTCAAAATTCAGGTGAAGTGTAATGGAATTATCCATTCTTTTTAAACAGACATCATAATATGATTCTACTCCTACATACAGACTGATATAACTTTCCGGCGTCAAAGTCAGAAAGATGGAGTTTGTAATTATTCTGCGATCAGGGATCACGAATGTTGATCTGGTATCAATAACACTGCCATATATTGAATTTCCATTTGGTGCAAAGAAATTGTGAGATTTCCAATAATATAAGCCGAAATAAATTGATTTAAAAGTGTAATGGAATCTGTACCACGAAGCATATCCGTGCGTTATTCCTGAAACAGGTTTTCTGGGGAATTCATTATTTAAAAACTGAAGATATTCAATACCTGCTTGTCCGTATTTCTTATCTGCAACATCGATATTAACTCTGAGTCCTGACGCAAAATTGAAATAGGTCTCAATATGTTCCGGGAAGTTACTTATCTGACCACCAAAATGTTTAAACTGAACCTGGACAGGAACCTCAAATTGCAGAAAATCTGCGACAGTCGAGGATGTATATTTGAATGATTCACCGATAGTAAATATTTCACGAGTCGAGTCCCCTTTAACAATAAAATTCTCCCAGCTTGTCCAGTTGTCATTGAATAGATGATCAGTAGATGTAATGGTCTGAAAACCATCTTCAGAATAATCAGTATAGAGCCGCTCACTGTTAAAATGCGGATCAAAAAACTGGTGCCTGTCACTTCCGGAAAGTGAACCGACAGTAAGAGTGGTATGCTCCAGTAACCTCACAGTAGCAGAGAATACAGGTTTGATATCTGAAAACTTTTTCAATCCTGAATATTTCAGAAGATGAGCTCCGGCACGAATAGTAACTTTACCTGAGGGTGAATACACTAATTCCGGCCGGAAAATAAATCCAACCAGGGCGTACCCCTCGACCCACTGGGATTTTTCAACGAAACCAGGCAGGCTGGAAATCAAATTGAACCTGGATTGTCCGATATTGTTGAAATATTCATTATCCTTGAAAAAGTTTATATTCTTTATCCTTATGGAGAGCTCTCCGTAACCGGTTCCGTTCTCATCGCCGATTTGTCCGTATATATTCCAGATGGTTGATAAAAGTGTAATAAATGCGATTGCCAGATATCTCATCATAACAGGGGATTTAAACAAAAGTATCATTTTTCTTTCAAGTTAAAATGATGTTAAATAGAATAGTAAGTGAGGGCATATAATATTTTTTTGCGTTCTTTGTTTTCTTAATAAATCAAAAACAATTCGTTTATGGATTCAATATGGGGCAATTACCGCCGCTGGAATAACCTTACCGGATGGTTTCTTTTTGTCTTTTCAGCAATAGTTTACATATTAACTCTCGAGCCAACTGTAAGCTTCTGGGATTGCGGAGAATTTATTCTTTCTGCCTTTAAGCTTCAGGTAGGTCATCCTCCGGGAGCTCCCCTGTTTTTAATGATCGGAAGAATTGCCACACTTTTTGCAGGAAGCGACACTTCGAAAGTCGCACTGATGGTAAATATCCTTTCAGCCCTCTGCAGCGCATTTGCTATAATGTTCCTGTTCTGGACCATTACACATCTTGTCCGTAAGGTATTTGTTAATGGTAAAGCTCTTGAATCAAAACATATTCCCGCAATTATCGGCAGCGGAATATTGGGGGCACTCGCATATACCTTCTCTGACACATTCTGGTTTTCAGCAGTAGAGGGAGAACTTTATGCTATCTCCTCACTGGTAACAGCGCTTGTATTCTGGGGTATGTTGAAATGGGAAGAAGAAGCAGATCAGACTTACTCAGGCAGATGGATAATCCTGATTGCCTACATAATGGGACTTGGTCTTGGAATCCATCGTCTGAACCTTCTGGTTATTCCGGTTCTTGTTTTTGTATTCTATTTCAAAAAATATGAAGTTACTGCCAGGGGGATAATTAAGACACTTTTGTTTTCAGTTATTCTGCTTTGGCTGATGGTCTTTGTTTTAATGCCGGGAGTGCCGGAAGTTGCCGGCTGGTTTGAATTGTTTTTTGTAAATATTCTCGGATTACCTTATAACAGCGGACTTCTGTTTTATCTTGTAATTCTTTTTGGGGCCCTGGTTTTTGGTATAAATTACTCTTTAAAGAAAAAGAGGGTAATCCTGAATTTCATTCTGACATCTTTTACTGTGGTAATGATTGGCTATTCATCATATGCCGTGATAATGATCAGATCATCTGCCCGGCCACCGATGAACCAGAATAATCCTTCGGATGTATTTTCACTTTCTTATTATATTAATATGAAGCAGTATGGCAGCTCCCCGAAATTCTTTGGGAATTATTATAATACTTACAAAACTCCGGTTGTTGATATAAAGAAAGTTGTTGCCGGATATAATAAAGTAGGGGGTAGATATAAACCATATTACCAGCCTGAATATAATTACAGCAAGGAGTATAAGACTATTTTCCCACGAATGTACAGCACTGATTCCGATCATTTAAGTGCATATAAATACTGGGGAAAAGTTGTTGGCAGAAAGTACACTGTAGGTTCTGGTTCTGGTAAAGAGACAATTGAGTTTCCTACTTTCGGTGAAAACCTCCGTTACTTTTTAAGGTATCAGGTTGGATTTATGTATCTGAGATATTTCATGTGGAATTTTGCAGGAAGACAGAACGATATTCAGGGAAACGGAAATGCTATTCACGGTAACTGGATCAGCGGGATTAATTTTATTGATGAAGCACGTCTCGGAAAACTCAATAAACTTCCTGAAGATCTGAAAACGAACCCTGCTAACAATAAATATTATTTTCTTCCGCTACTGATCGGACTTGCCGGAATGTTCTGGCAATACAAGAAAAATAACACAGGTTTCTGGCTTGTTATGGCATTTTTTATAATGACGGGACTTGCGATAATTTTCTATCTGAATCAGTATCCGAATCAACCCAGGGAAAGGGATTACGCTTATGCAGGATCATTTTATGCCTTTGCAATATGGATTGGAATAGGATTTATGTTCGTTTATGAAAAACTACAGAAGTTTCTTGGAGGTAAAGGATCAGCTGCTGTTACTTTTATAGCCCTTCTGGCTGCGGTTCCGGTTCTTATGGCTGTGCAGAACTGGGATGATCATGACCGCTCAGGCCGGTACACTGCAAGAGATATCGGAGCGAATTATCTCAAATCATGTGCCCCTAACAGCGTCCTGTTTACATATGGTGATAACGATTCATTCCCGGTCTGGTATGTTCAGGATGTGGAAGAGGTGAGAACCGATGTCCGTGTTGCAAACCTGAGTTATATCCAGGCAGGATGGTATATTGAAATGATGAGGCAGAAAGCTTTTGATTCCGATCCGTTACCGCTTACACTGGGACCTGAAAAGTACATTGAAGGTGTGAGAGAACAGCTATCGGTCAATAAAAGGGTGGACAAACCGGTTAATCTGAAAGAGATTGTCCAGTTTGCAGGGCTTGATGATAAAAAGTACATGGTTGACCTGAGCGGCAGAGGCGATTACTTTAATTATCTGCCAACAAACAAATTCCTTATTGATGTTGATTCCGCAAAGGTACTTTCGAATGGTACGGTTAAAGAGTATTTTAAGGACAGGCTGGTTTCCCCGATGATATGGGAATACTCCGAGACTGATGCTCTCAAAGGGGATCTTGCAATTATGGACCTGCTTTCGACCAATAAATGGGAAAGACCGATATATTATTCAACTACAGTTCCTTCAAGCCAATATAAAGGACTTGAGAAGTATTTTATTCAGGAAGGCCTTGGTTACAGGGTAGCTCCTGTCAGAACAGATCAACCTGAACAGGGCGAATTCGGTATGATAGATCCTATTGTGATGTATGACAACTTTATGAATAAGTTCTCATGGGGAAATGCAGAAGATCCTTCAGTTTATCTTGATGAGAATAACCGGCGGATGTTCAGCAATTTCAGAAGGATTTTCGGAACCCTTGGGAAAGAACTGCTTCTCAGGGGAGATACTACAAAAGCTATCGAAGTAGTTCACCGGGGTCTTGAAATTGTTCCTGCAGAAAAGATGCCTAACGACTTTTTCTCTATCGGACTTGCAGAAGTTCTGATCAGAGCAGGCAAGAGGGAAGAGGGGGAGAAGTTATTAAGTGATGTCTTTGGTTACTCAAAAAAATATCTTGATTATGCAATCAGCATAAAACCTGAAGAGCGGTTTGGCCTGGAATATCCTACAGGTATTAACATGCAGTGTCTGCTTGATATTTATAATATGTCGGTTAGTTTGAAACTTGGCTCTCTTATCGCGATTGTTGAACCGGAAATAAATAACTACTACAGTAAGCTTTATTCAAAATAAATTCATATACGGCTTTTCAGGCCTTGCTTCATTGCAGGTTGGTTTTATCCTGATTATCCCCCTCAACTGCTTGATATTCTTGATAGGAAGGAATACCAATAGCAGCCTTAACAATATCTGTGAACCCTTGATCGATCTCAAACTTGTTCCAATAACTTAAGGAGGTTTTGTCAAACTCCATTTGAGACTTAGTTATGTATACCTTCCACAAATCTCTGACTGCAACAATTGAAGAATCTTTCGTATTCAGGATCTCTGAACTGTAAGTAATTCTCTGTCCCCCAAAAGTTTTTTACTTTAACTGACTATACGTTTTGTTTGCTGTAGTAACAATTTTTAAATTGCAATATACACCATTATACAATAAAAAACAATAATAAACAGCATTGTGTCTAAGAAATTTATTATCTTTATAGGCAAACCAAAATTCTTTTATCATGGAAAATTCAAATGGAGTGATGGGAGTATTTAAAATATTCCAAAATACAGAATCGTATTTCAATGAAAGAAGCAAAGAGCAATCAAACAAACTGATTATTTATCAGATCTTAATTATCTGTGCTTTTACCTTTATCTATGGTATTGTAATGGGCAGTTATCATAGTTTTATTCAATCAATTATAGCAGGATTAAAAGTTACAGTTCTGTTTTTGTCTACATTAATAATATGTTTTCCATCTTTTTTTGTTATTCAACAAGTTCTGGGTTCAAAAATGAGACTAAGGCAAATGATAATTATTGTCTTAAGTGGATTTGTACTTACATCCGCTATAGCATTATCTTTTTCTCCGATCATTATTTTATTCCAGATCACCGGAGGAAATTATCATTTTTTACAACTTCTACATGTTGCAATTTTTGTGTTCTCAGGTATTTTTGGTATGAGACTAATGATTGATGCATTGAAATTTGCTTGTGAGAAAAAAGATACATATCCTCAGATCGGTGTTACAGTGTTTAGAATCTGGATTATAATTTTAGCCTTTGTTGGCATACAATTATCATGGAATTTAAGACCATTTTTATGTGAAAAAAATGAAGAATTTAAATTGTTCAGGAAATATGAAGGTAATTTTTACACAGCAATAATTTATTCTGTGCAACAACTTGTATCAAAAAAAGATATTCAGCAAAATGAAGAAATCAAGCAACCTTATCATTACCCTGATAAAAACAAAACGCAAACAAACGACACTAATATTTTAAATCTGTTGAAGAAATAGAATATGGAAGATATAATGACTCTTGAAGAAGTTGCAAAATATTTAAAGCTTAAACCTCAGACGATCTATACTTGGGCACAAGATGGAAAGATTCCTGCAGCAAAATTAGGTAAGGAATGGAGATTTAAAAAATCAGTTATCGATAGGTGGTTCAATCAGCACATAGATGATAAATTTTCAAAATATCTTGACAAGTAGTCAATGTCTCTATATGAGCGAAATGACTTCTAACTCAGGAATGATCGTGCTTCCGAAAATACACGTTCAAAGCAGTAATCAACCTTTTTGCATAAAGGGAAATCAAGAATCGGAAAGGGATTTTCGTGAGAATAAGTGTATGGGAAATCCCATACCTCCACTACGTTACTGTTATTAAAACTGCCAAGAGTGGCAACTACTCCATCTGAAGGAATTACAGTATCTTTTAATAAAGTTATTGAGTGCATCTGACTCCGCAGTTTCTTTAATATATTCTCTCGGAATGGCTTAAGCCTACCCAGGTCAATCATGGATCTGAAAGCCATTCCAACCTGACTATTACGCAAAAAATCGACTAACGGACTCTTTCCGGTTAAACTTTTTTCAAAATCATTAAGGTAATAACTATATACTCTGTCGAATGCAAGACTGTCCATGATTAATTTTGATGAGCCTCGCATATTGCTAAAGACTGATCCGCCGCAGAAAATAAAAAGCTTTGTCTCAACAAACAGATTCTCAGGATTTCCCATTAAAATTATTTCAGCAAGAAAGGCGCCTATCGAATATGCGAAAATATTAATATTACTGCTACGGGGAATGATCCGGTGCTCACCATTTCTTACAGTTGACAGCAGTTTTATAATATCTGATGTAGTCTGATACCCTGAATTGAAGAATCGCATAGGGTCTTCAGTGAGCCGGTTGCTGATGGCAATATTGGCAAAACTCGACATGTTAATTTTCCCAAAGGATAAAATCCGGTCTTTCATAAAAGGAATCATAACTCTTGGATCTTTCCAGGAGGCGGGTGACCTGTTTATGTGAAATGATATCGGGAAAAGTATTACATAGCTATCCGTATACATGGCAAGGTAATAAGCCCATACCAGATATTTCAACCAGCTTCTTTCATTAAGACCATGAAGTAACAAAATCACCTTATCACTTTCAGCTCTCCGGGGAGTAAAAACAGGATAGGTAAAAGAATTATTTTCAGGGATGAGTACATCATTTTTGTTTGAAAATCCATTTAATGGGACATCCGACCGGAATCCGACATTATAAATTTTAATATCAGAATCAGGGATAAGGATCTCCTCATTATCAGTAGTGAATATTGATTTAAGCTCATTAAATGTTTTTGTGTACTCCATAATTTTTTGATCCGCCAGAATTTATAAACAAAGGAAGTTGAGACATTCAGAGTTGGCAAATTAATGTGGCGGGCGATTGTGCTAAGTGATATAATTATAAAATGAGGGACATAATTCAATTATTTGGGATAGAATTTTTATCATGATTTACTAACAGTAATCGTTTAACGGGATTTCAAGTTAGAAAATCGCTAATTTTGTATTCAGTTAAATACGTTCTCATGGTTGACTTTCAAAAACCGATACCTCCATATTTGAATGAAAAACGGAATATTGTCCGTCTGGTCTTATTTGCCTCACTCTTTGCATTGGTCTTTATTAATATCTATTCACCATTTGGAGTTGAAAAGTGGTTCAGTCTTACCAGTCTGGAATTCCTTACATATTCCAGTCTGATAATTCTTACTGGTGTTCTTGTTGTTGTTATTAGCCGGATAATAATGTTTCAGGTCTGCAAGAGGCACCTTATTAATATCTGGCAATACCTTCTGTGGATTTTTACTGAGGTTTTTTTCATGGCCCTGTTCTATGCACTGTTTCAAAAACTTTTTCTGGACGATTACCGAATTTTTTTCGACCTTGTAAAGGCATCAGTACGAAACACTGCTCTGGTTTTATTATTGCCCTACTCAATTTTATGGCTTTATTTTTCGTGGAAGGATAAAAAGGAACAAATCGACAGACTTGAAGATGGTCAATCATTTTCAGCTAACACCAGAAACATGATCCCTTTTTATGATGATAAAGGAATCCTGAAGTTTTCAATTAAGAAGGAGAATCTGCTTTATCTCGAATCGGCTGAAAATTATGTAAGCATTTGCTATCTCAATAAGGGCAAAGTATCGAAATACCTGCTACGCGATACTCTGAAAAAAATAGAAGAGAATTTTTCAGGGACAGATATCATTAGATGTCATAGGTCATATATGGTTAATTTTGACAAAGTTAAAGTGATAAGAAAGGATAAAGATGGCCTAAAACTTGAATTAGATAATCCTTCCATAATAGATTTACCTGTTTCAAAAACCTATGTTAACTCTGTAATGCAGACTTTTTCGAAATATTGCCAGACAAACGATGCAGGTTAACTGTTTTCTCTTTATCGATTTTGTTTATCAGAATGAAATGGTACTTTTGAAAAGCTAAAATATTTCCTTGAAAATGAACATTCTCATTCTGGGATCCGGCGGCAGGGAGCATGCTCTTACCTGGAAACTTGCCCAAAGTAAAAAAGTCAGCAGGATATTTATAGGTCCGGGCAATGCCGGAACATCTGATTTAGGCACAAACCTAAAACTTGACCCAGGAGATTTTCAGGAGGTTAAGAAGGCTGTTTTAGAAAATGAAATCGATATTGTTATAGTTGGCCCCGAAGCTCCCCTGGTTGAGGGAATACATGATTTTTTCCTGAACGACAGCGCTCTTAAAAATATCCCTTTAATCGGTCCTGATAAATCTGCTGCCCGTCTGGAAGGAAGTAAGGATTTCGCAAAAGCCTTTCTTACCCGTCATAAAATACCTACTGCTGCTTACAGAAGCTTCGACAAATCATCATTGAAAGGGGCTCCCGGTTTTTTCAAAACACTTAATCCTCCGTATGTTATTAAAGCTGATGGCCTTGCTGCCGGGAAAGGAGTCCTGATCATTGATGACATTCATGAAGCAGAAAAAGAAGTCGAAGATATATTGAGCGGGAAATTTGGAGCTGCGGGACAAAAAGTCGTTGTTGAGCAGTTTCTTAAAGGGATTGAACTGTCGGTATTTATTATTACTGATGGTATTTCATATAAATTATTACCTGAGGCAAAGGATTATAAGAGAATAGGAGAGGGCGATACCGGACTTAATACCGGAGGAATGGGAGCAGTTTCTCCTGTCCCGTTTGCTGATCATATCTTTATGGAAAAGGTGAAGAGCAGGATTATCGATCCGACTATGAAGGGATTATCGGACGATGGAATTGTTTATAAAGGATTCATTTTCTTTGGTCTTATAAATGTGGAAGGTAACCCCTATGTTATTGAATATAATGCCCGGCTGGGAGACCCCGAATCGGAGGTGATTATACCAAGAATAAAGTCGGACCTGTTCGAACTTATTGAAGGAGTGGCAAATGGAAATTTAGCTGAGAGAGTGATCGAGACTGATGGAAGGTTTGTTACCACAGTAATGCTGGTCTCAGGAGGTTATCCGGGTGATTATGAGAAAGGGAAACCTATTCAGGGGTTAGACCTTACTAAAGAAAGTGTGGTATTTCATGCCGGGACAAAGAAAGCAGAAGACAAAGTCGTTACTTCAGGGGGACGTGTTCTTGCTGTCAGTTCCTGGGGAACTACAATGAAAGAGGCTCTTGAGATATCTTACCGGAATGCAGGTTTATTAAGCTTCGATGGTATCTATTACAGAACCGATATTGGATTTGATTTATAGAACAAATGATTTTACGAATTTTTAAAGGAACCGGTCCCGGAGTAATATCTCTGATTATTGTTACTCTTATCGCTTTTTGGACCAGTGCATTTTTAAATCCACAAATACCTGCTGCGTTTAATTATGAAGTAATACCTATGCCTCTTTATGGTTTTTTAAAGCAGATAACAGGCAATAATCCGTTGGTGGGAGTGATTTTTTCCTTTTCTATGGTTTCCCTTATGGCTTTCCTTCTCGTAAATTTCAACACAGCAGTTTTTTTTATCAATGAAAGAACTTTTTTTCCGGCGTTGGTTTATATCTTATTCAGCGGACTTTTCCCACAATATCAGCTTTTGAACCCGGTTCTTCCTGCATCTGTTTTTCTCATACTGGCAATCAGAAGAATAATGGACGGTTACCTGAAACCAGAAACTGCATACAGTTTTTTTGATGCTGGTATTCTGATAAGCACTGGCAGCCTGTTTTATGCCAATCTAATCTGGTTTGGGTTGTTGGTGATAATCGGGATTTCAATGCTCAGAACGGGTAACCTCACTGAAATTGCAATTTCAATCCTTGGGCTGCTGACCCCATATCTCCTTGCTTTCGGTTTGTATTATGTGATTGGGAAAGATCTGGCTGTTCTTTTATCGCTGATTGGAAATAATCTTTTAGATAAATCTGCAGGTTATCAGTTCTCAAAATTGACAATAGTTGCCTTGATCTTTGCAGGTATTTTCATACTCGTAAGTATTGCATTTTTATTTATGCTTATGAACACTAAAAAGATAAAATCACGTAAAACATTTTCCCTTCTTATCTGGGTATTTTTAATCTCGATAGGAATTTACATTGTTCTGCCTTCTGTTTCAGTTGAAATAGTTTGGTTAATAAGCATTCCTGTCAGCTATTTCCTGGCACACTATTTTGTATTTGTTAAAAAAAGACTGGTACCTGAAATATTTTTTGCTGTAATGCTTGTTATTATCTTGCTGATACAGATATGGTACCTGAAATAAGGGGATTATTTT